>NZ_JBEXZS010000053.1:0-2022 GCF_040593685.1 Methylobacterium sp. EM32
GCGACGTCGGAGGAGCTGGCGGCGCAGGCCGAGACGCTGCAGGCGACGATCGCGTATTTCCGGATCGACGGGAGCGAGGCTGCGGCGGGGTCGCGGGGGATGGACGGGGCGGTGTCGCAGCTGCGCGCTACGGCCTCTCGCATGGCGGCTCCCCCGGCGGCGGTGAAGTCGCCCGCGCAAGCGCCGGCCAAGCGGGTCGCGGCGGGCCGCCCGGCGCCGAGAGTCCCGGCCAAGACCGCTATCGCCCGGTCCACGAGCGGGGGCTTCGCCCTCGACATGGGTCACGGCAATTCGGGCGACGGCGACGAGCGCGACGCCGACTTCACCCGCGTCGCCTGACGCCAGATATCCGCGATCCGCGCGAGATCGACCGGCGCGCGGATCGCCGACCCAACGATCGAACTGCGGGGCACGCGGTCGGGTTGGCGCACCATCCGATCGCGCGGCAAGCGTCGGGTGATCCAAGCTTTTGATATTGCGGCATTTTCTCCAACGGACCGGCATCCGCCGCGTCGGGAAATGCTCTGCACGACACTCCAGCGATCACGAACGAGGGGCGACGTATCATGCGGTTCACGATCAAGGCCAAGCTCGGGATCGCCTTCGGGCTGATCCTGCTGCTTCTCGGCGGAGCCGGGGCGCTCGCGGTCTCGAGCCTGGGCCAGTCCAACGACCGGATGCAGGCTTTCGCGGCCCGCCCGTTCGCACAGGTCCAGCGCGTGCTGCGCTTCGATACGATGGCGTTCGAGGCCGTCCGGATCTTCGCGCGCGCCCTGCTCGATCCCTCGACCCAGGGCCGTGAGAAGCTCGTCGCCGAATTCAAGGCGCACGACGCCAAGTTCCAGTCCTTGCTGAAGGAATACACCGACCTCGTCCCGCCGGACGAGCGGGCTCGTGTGCAATCCCTGCGCGACGACTGGGCCAAGCTCAACGAGTCCGCCACGAAGGGCATGGATCTCGCGATCCTCAACGGCAACAATACCGCTAGCGCGATCGCGTCCGGCGAGCAATCCGCTGCCTTCGACACCGTGATGGCGCGCATCGAGGACCTCAAGGCGAGGCCGGCCCTCTCGGACGAGGATCGCACCCTGGTCGCCGCGATCGAGGTCAAGATGGTCCGGCTGCGCGGCGACATCTTCCGCGAGGTCGTGATCACCGACGACGAACTGCTCGCCAGGATGGCCGGGGATTTCAGCGAGAGCCGGAAGGCGCTCGGGCGCGACGTGGCCCGGCTGGTCGAGGCGGGTCGGGCTGCCGGCTTCACGGACGCGGTCGGCCCCCTCATGGCCACGGTGAAGGCTTGGGAGATTCCGGCTGAGAAGGTCTTCACCCTCGGGCTGGCCAATACCGACGCCAAGGCGATGCGCTACTACGTCGGCTCCTTCACCGACGCCCGCAAGGCGGTCACCGAGGACGTGGCCAAGCTGCGCGCGTACGAGGAGGCCGTGGCCCAGGGCTTCGTGCGCGACACGCAATCGACCTACGAATCGACCCGCTCGATCCTGGTCGCCGTCGTGTCCGGCGCTGTGGTTCTCGGGCTCGCCATGGCTTTGTGGATGGCCGTCTCGATCTCCCGCGGCCTGTCGAAGGCGGTCTCCGCCGCCCAGAGTGTCGCGGCCGGCGACCTGACCAAGGACGTGGTACCGACCGGGCGGGACGAGGTGACGGACCTGCTGCGGGCGATCCAGGCGATGAACGCGAAGCTGCGCGACGTCGTCGGTCAGGTGGTGAGCGCGGCGACCAACGTCTCGGCGGGGAGCCAGGAGCTTTCGGCCTCGGCCGAGCAGCTGTCGCAGGGCTCGACCGAGCAGGCAGCGTCCACCGAAGAGGCCTCCGCCTCGATGGAGGAGATGGCCGCCAACGTGAAGCAGAACGCCGACAATGCCGGCCAGACCGAGACCATCGCCCGCCAGTCGGCCAAGGACGCCGAGGCGAGCGGCGTGGCGGTCGGGCGCGCGGTCGAGGCGATGCAGACGATCGCCCAGAAGATCACCATCGTGCAGGAGATCGCCCGCCAGACCG
>NZ_JBEXZS010000054.1:0-1455 GCF_040593685.1 Methylobacterium sp. EM32
GGGGTGGATGTGCGGGCGCTGCGGGCGGGGCGGTTCGGGTGAGGCGCGCTGAGGGCTCGGCTCGCGCCTGACCCTCCCCCCTCTGCGGCATGGCTGTCCGGGGAAAGAATTGGCGTGGGAAATCTCCTCTCCCCAACAGATCCCGGGCTTGCCCGGGATCTGCAAGCGACAGGCGAAGTCGGGCAAGCCCGACTTCTCGCGGGGAGAGGGCTGTGTTCCCGTTCAGGGAACGCAGCGAGCGCAGGCGAAGCCGGAGCGAGGGTGAGGGGGTTTCGACGAGTGAGACTCATCTGGAAACACCCCCTCACCCCCGCCCTACGGGCTTGCCGAACCCTCTGAACGAGGGTTCGGCCCTCTCCCCGCCCGCGGGGCTACGGCCTTGACGGAAATGGTTTGGCGTCTGTGAGTTGGGCGTCTTTGCGGTTCAGCGAGGACGACCGATGCGGGGCTTTGGATCGGGCGACGTACGCACCGAGGCACGAGGGGCATGGCTGTTTGAGCGGATCGTCACCACCGGCAGCGTGGTGCTGAGTTCAGTGGGCGGCAGCGAAGCCGGTACGGCGGCCGCCCATCGCTATCTTTCCTCGTCCTGCGCTGACTGGCAGGGCATCCTGCAGGCCTTTGCAGCCCGCACGGCCCAGGCCTGCGCCGGGCGTCCGATCGTGGCCGTCCAGGACACGAGCGAGATCAACTTCACCTCAGCTGCTGCTGGCCGCCATGGCCTGGGGCCGGCCGGCAACGGCCGCAATCCCGGCTTCTTCCTGCACCCGGTCATCGCCGTCGACGCCGAGGACGAGGCGGTGCTGGGCTTGGTCGACGCCCAGCTCTGGACCCGCGCCGCCCGCCCGACGGCGCCACGTCACCGACGGCCGGTCGAGCACAAGGAGAGCCAGCGCTGGATCACCGGGGCGGCCGCTGCCGCGACGGCTTTGGCCGACACAGCCCAGAGCTTGATCGTGGTCGCCGACCAGGAGGGCGACATCTACAGCCACTTCGCCCGTCGGCCCGCGGGCAGCGATCTTCTGGTGCGGGCACGCCATGACCGGCCACTGGTTGAAGGGGGCAGCCTTCAGGACAAGGCATCATGGCCCGTTGCGACAACTGGCACGGTGGAGGTGCCGGCTCGCCCTGGAGTGCCGGCCCGCATCGCCAAGGTGAGGCTGCAGGCCGGAGCGGTCGAGGTGGTCCGTCCCTCCGGCCTCGGCGCCCGCGAGCCGGCCAGCCTGAGGCTGCATGGCGTCTGCGTGCAGGAACTCGCGCCGCCCGCGGGCGTGACGCCCTTGTGCTGGCGGCTTCTGACGACGCGGGCGGTGCCGGATGCCGCCGCCGCGCAGGAGATGGTGCGGCTGTATCGGTTGCGCTGGCGGGTCGAAATAGTCCTTCCGCAACTGACAAAAGCGTCCGCGCTCGCCATCCGGGCCGACGGGAACCACGTAGCGGATCTCGACCTCGGCC
>NZ_JBEXZS010000055.1:0-34740 GCF_040593685.1 Methylobacterium sp. EM32
CCGGGCAGGGCTCGACGGTAGCAACGAGCACCGCCGGCGTCGTGAGCCAGACTTTCACGAAGAGCAACCTCGACGGCAAGACAATCAGCGTCAAGGTCTCCGGTAGTAACGCGATCAACCTGACCTTCGGTACGGCTGCGGGTCAGATCTCGACCCTGAACCAGCTCAACGCTGCCCTGGCGCCGGGCAACGCGATGGCGAGCATCGACGGCACGACCGGCGCGCTGAAGATCACCACCACGAACGAGGCAGGCGCGGACAACCTGACCCTGTCGGCGACCGGCGCCGGCAACCCGTTCAGCTCCAGCACCTCAAGCGCGATCATCGGCGGTGACGGTGCGAACACCCGCAACAACCTGGTGAACACCTACAACAACCTGCTCAGCCAGATCGACCAGATGGCGGCGGATTCGGGCTTCAACGGTACGAACCTGCTCGCCGGCGACACCGTCAACGTCAGCTTCAACGAAAAGGGCACCTCCTCGCTGAAGATCGCCGGCACACAGGTCTCGGCCTCGCTGCTCGGCATGACCGCCGTCGGCCAGACCGACTTCCAGGACAGCAACTCGATCAACGATGTGGTCGCGAAGATCAACAGCGCGTCGAGCCAGCTGAAGAACCAGGCCTCGACCCTGGGTGCGAACCTGGCGGTGGTGCAGAACCGGCAGGACTTCACCAAGCAGATGATCAACGTGCTCGATGCGGGCGCGGCGAACCTGACGAATGCGGACCTGAACGAGGAGGCGGCGAACTCGCAGGCTCTCTCGACCCGCAACTCGCTCGGCATCTCGGCCCTGTCGCTCGCCAACCAGTCGCAGCAGGGCATCCTCCAGCTCCTGCGCTGATCGGCACCTGAGCCGCTTCCGCAAGACCAGCCACCGGTCTTGCGGCAAGCCCTACCAAGGGAAGTCCCATCGCGAAGAGTTCCGGCGACGGGACGAAGACCGAGGCGGACGACGCGGTGGTCCGCCAGCACGAGGCCGCCGAAGACCTGAAGGACGATCAAGCGGCCGGGGCGCGAGCCCCGGCCGTTTCTTCGTGCTCAGGCGAGAGCCGCCAACCCCTCAGGCCGCTTCACCTCGATCTCCACGAAGGCGATCGGGTGGTCGGAGCCGTTCTGGACGTCGTGGCGGATGCCGGCCGGGCGGCGGTAGGACTGGCCGTGGGCGAGCGGCACCTCGGTGACATTCGTGCCGTCGTGGATCCGCAGGGTGCCCGCGGTGATCATCACCACGAAGTAGGGCCAGCCGTGCTCGTGCCAGCCGGTGACGGCGCCGGGCGAAAAATCCCAGCGGGTGATGCGGACGGTGTCGTCGTCGTGCTGGACGGTCGGGACCGCGGGAATCGTGCAGGCGAAGGCCATGATCGCAACAATCCTCAGCGGGCGGATTCGAAGCCGGCGAGGACCGCCGTCAGGTTCTCGCCCAGCAGGTCGGAGAGGTAGCCGCCCTCCTGCACCAGCACCGTCGGCAGGCGCAGCGCGGCGAGCGCCGCGCCGATGCGGCGGAAGCCCTCGGTGGTGATGGCGAGGCCGGCGAGCGGATCGTGCTCCGAGGCGTCGAGGCCCAGCGCCACCACCAGCGCCGTCGGGGCGAAGGACCGGATCGTGCGGGTGGCCGTGCCCTCCAGCACCTTCAGGTAATCGTCGTCGCCGGTGCCGAGGGCCAGCGGCAGGTTGAGGTTGGCGCCGATCCCCTCCCCCTCCCCGCGCTCGTGGGCGTAGCCCCAGACGAAGGGGTAGAAGCCGCGCGGGTCGGCGTGGAGCGAGACCGTGAGCACCGAGGGATCGCGGTAGAAGATCCCTTGCGTGCCGTTGCCGTGATGCACGTCGACGTCGAGCACCGCGACCCGGGCGTGGCGCTGGCGCAAATGCGCGGCGGCGACCGCGCTGTTGTTGAAGTAGCAATGGCCCCCGGCCCGGTCGCGATAGGCGTGGTGGCCGGGCGGGCGGCAGAGGGCGTAGGCCGCGTCCTCGCCGTCGAGGACGAGTTGCGCCGCGCTCGCCGCGACATCCGTCGCCGCTGAGGCCGCCGCATAGGTGCCCGGGCCGATCGGGCAGGCGGTGTCGACCGTGTGCCAGCCGAGCCGCCCGACGATGTGGGTCGGGTAGGTCGCGGCGTCCCGCACCGGGTGGATGTTGGCGATCATCTCGGAGCCGTGGTCGGGCAGGGCCTCCCAGGCCTCCCAGGCTTCGGCCATGAAGGCGAGGTAGTCGGGGCTGTGCACCCGGGCCCGGGCGCCGGTGCCGTGGGCCTGCGGCGCCACCACCGTGTGGTTGCCGGCCTTCAGCCCGGCGAGCAGGCGGTCGGCGCGCTCGGGCTGGTCGGCGGCGGGCTTCACCTGGCCGCGGACCAGGAAGAATTTCGGGTCGTGGCTGCGGTGGTCCTCGGAATGGACGGCCTTCATGGGATCTCCAGGGTCAAGAGGCAGGGGTGAGGCTTCGCACCAGCCGGCCGACCTCGCGGCGCGCGACGCCGAGATGGTAGTCGACATGGGCAACGATCCGCTCCGGATGGCCGGCCTCGATGGCCTCCAGCACCGGCTCGTGCGTGCCGGCGATCTCTTCGGGATCGTCGTAGAGCCGGCCGATCAGCCCGATCACGATCCGCAATTCCGAGGCCAGCCCGTCGAACAGGCGCAGCAGGCGGCCGTTGCCGGAGGCCGCGCAGATCAGCCGGTGGAACTCGTAATCGGCCTCGACGATCAGCGCGGGATCGTCGTGCCGGGCGAGGTCCCGCATCAGGGCGAGCTGGCGGCGCAAGCCGTCGCGGATCGCCGGCGTCAAGCGGCGCGCCGCCTCGACCGCGGCGTGGCGCTCGACGCAGAGGCGCAGGTCGTACAGCTCGTCGACGTCCTGGGCGGAGAGCTCGCGCACGAAGAAGCCGCGCCGCGGCGAGGCCTTGAGCAGGCCCTGACTCTCGAGCAGGCGCGCCGCCTCCCGCACCGGCGCCCGGCTGATGCCGAGTTCGCGAGCGACCGCCGCCTCCGCCACCTTGGCGCCGGGAGCGAGCCGCCCCTGCACGATCGCGTCGGTGAGCCGGCGCGCGACCTGGCGCACGAGATCGCTCTCGGCCAGCATCGGCAATCCGACGGGTTGGGACATCGCGCGCATCGCACCTCCGTGCCGCCATTGTGCAATGCGTAGGCGTCGATTGTCGACACTTTCAGCTTGATCGCCGCGCAAGGCCGGGCCAGTCTAGGCACATGCCGGGCGATGTCGTGTTCCGTCCGGCCCCCGCATCCGGTCGCCGGTGCGCGAGTTGTCGCGCCGCGCCGCTCACACACGCGAAGTCGTCGCGGCGCGCTATGCCGCCGATACTCGCCCGCGAGGAGGTCCGATGTCGTCATCCGCTCATCCGCACGCCGACGAGGTGCAGCGCATCCGCGTCGATCTCGCGGCGGCCTACCGGCTGATCCACCGCCTCGGCCTCGACGACAGCATCTACACGCATATCTCGGCGCGGTTGCCGGGGCCGGAGCACCGTTTCCTGATCAATCCTTACGGATTGCGGTTCGAGGAGGTGAAGGCCGGCAATCTCGTCACCGTCGATCTCGAGGGTCGGGTGGTGGACGACCCCTGCGGGCTCGGCATCAACCCGGCGGGCTTCACCATCCACAGCGCCGTCCACGCCGCCCGGGAGGACGCGCTCTGCGTGCTCCACACCCACACGGTCGCGGGCGTCGCAGTGTCGTGCCAGGAGGAGGGGCTGCTGCCGCTCAACCAGTGGTCGATGCAGTTCCACGGCCGTCTCGCCTATCACGACTATGAGGGCATCGCCCTCGACCTCGACGAGCGCGAGCGGCTGGTGGCCGACCTCGGCGACAAGCCGGTGATGGTGCTGCGCAATCACGGCATGCTGACCTGCGGCCGCTCGGTCGCCGAGGCGTTCAAGCTGATGCACAACATCGAGCGCTCGTGCCGGGCGCAGCTCGCGCTGCAGGCCGCCGGCGCCCCGCTGATCCGCCCCCCGGCGGCGGTCGCCAGCAAGACCGCGGGCCAGTACGCCTCGTTCTACGACAAGATGGAGACGGGCCGGCTGCCCGACACCGAGTGGGACGCGTTCAAGCGCATGCTGGACCGCAGCGACCCAGATTACAAAGAATAAAGTGACAAAACACACCCGCTGCCGAGTCGAGCGCGGGATCCCCTCTCCCGTGTGGGAGAGGGGTAGGGGTGAGGGTGACACGCTTCCGAACAAAACGCTGAGCGTGGTGCTCGTAGCGGGACGGCCCCGGTCTTCTGCGGAACCGTATCACCCTCACCCCTAACCCCTCTCCCACACGGGAGAGGGGAACAGTGCTTGCATGTTCGACGCCGCGACAGGGACCCACAAGGACAACCGATGCTCAAGACGATTCTGGCCGGCACCGTGCTCTCCCTGGCGCTCGCCGGCACCGCCCTGGCGCAAGGCACGCCGAAGCCCGGCGGCATCGCCAACGCGGTGATCCAGCCCGAGCCGCCCGGCCTGATGCTGGCGATGGTGCAGAACGGCCCGACCCAGATGGTGGCCGGCAACATCTACGAGGGCCTGCTGCGCTACGACTTCGCCCTCAAGCCCCTGCCCGGCCTCGCCGAGAGCTGGAGCATGAGCGACGACGGCAAGACCTACACCTTCAAGCTCGTCAAGAACGCGACCTGGCACGACGGCAAGCCGTTCACCGCCGACGACGTGGTCTTCTCGGTCGAGCTGCTGCGCCAGACCCATGCCCGCGCCCGCGGCAACCTTACCCGGGTGGCGAGCGTGACGGCGTCCGACCCCCACACGGTGGTGTTCACCCTCTCCGAGCCGTTCGGGCCGTTCCTCGGCATCTTCGAGGTCGGCTCGCTGCCGATGATCCCGAAGCACATCTATGCCGGCACCGACTACAAGACCAACCCGGCCAACAACACGCCGATCGGCACCGGCCCCTACATGTTCAAGGAGTGGAAGAAGGGCTCCTACATCCGGCTGGTGAAGAACCCGAACTATCACGTCGCCGGAAAACCCTACCTCGACGAGATCTACTGGCACGTGATCCCCGACGCCGCCGCCCGGGCGGTGGCGTTCGAGACCGGCAAGGTCGACATCCTGCCCGGCGGCTCGGTCGAGAATTTCGACGTGCCGCGGCTGTCGAAGATCAAGGGCGCCTGCTCGACCACCAAGGGCTGGGAGTTCTTCAGCCCGCATTCCTGGCTCTGGCTCAACAACCGCAAGGGCCCGACCGCCAACAAGGCCTTCCGCCAGGCGGTGTCCTACGCCCTCGACCGGGACTTCGCCCGCGACGTGGTCTGGAACGGCCTCGGCAAGCCGGCCACCGGCCCGTTCTCCTCGACCGTGCGCTACCACGACCCGAAGGCCGCGAAGTATTCCTTCGACACCGCCAAGGCCAAGGCGCTGCTCAAGGAGGCCGGATACAAGGGCGAGACCGTGCGCCTGCTGCCGCTGCCCTACGGCGAGACCTGGCAGCGCTGGGCCGAGGCCGTGAAGCAGAACCTCGAGGATGCTGGCATCAAGGTCGAGCTGGTGGCGACCGACGTCGCCGGCTGGAACCAGAAGACCTCCGAGTGGGACTACGACATCGCCTTCACGTATCTCTACCAATATGGTGATCCGGCGCTCGGGGTCGGGCGCAACTACGTCTCGTCGCAGATCGCCAAGGGCTCGCCGTTCAACAACGTCGAGGGCTACTCGAACCCGAGCGTCGACGAGGCCTTCGCGAAGGGCGCGGTCGCGGTCGGCGATGCCGAGCGCCGGCCGATCTACGAGGCGGTGCAGAAGACCCTGGTCGAGGATGCGCCGATGGCCTGGCTGCTCGAACTGGAGTTCCCGACCATCACCCGCTGCAAGGTCCACGACCTCGTCACCACCGGCATCGGCGTCAACGACGGTTTTCGCGATGCGTGGATCGAGCGCTGACGTCTCCTGGATCGAGCGCTGAAGGGTAACGGCATGGTGGGCTTTCTCGCGCGGCGGGTGGCGAAGGGCGTCGTGGTGCTCCTCGCCATCGTGGTCCTGAATTTCTTCCTGATCCGCCTCGCCCCCGGCGATCCGGCCCTGGTGATGGCCGGCGAGGCGGGGGCCGGCGACGAGGCCTTCATCGCGCAGCTCAGGGAAAAGTTCGCCCTCGACCAGCCGCTGCCGAGCCAGCTCGGCGCGTATCTCGGCAGCATCGTGAAGCTCGACCTCGGCTACTCGGTGCGCCAGCAGATGCCGGTGGCGACGCTGATCGGCGAGCGGCTGCCGGCGACGTTGCTGCTCACCGGCAGCGCCTTCGCGGTCTCGCTCTCGCTCGGCGTGCTGCTGGGATCACTCGCCGCGCGGCGGGCCGGCACGCTCGCCGACACCGCGATCACCGGGCTCGCGCTCCTGTTCTACGCCACGCCGTTGTTCTGGGTGTCGCTGATGGCGATCATCCTGTTCTCGGTCCGGCTCGAATGGCTGCCGAGCTTCGGCTTCGAGACCGTGGGCGCCGGCTATACCGGGATCGCCCGCGCCCTCGACATCGCCCACCACCTCGTGCTGCCGGCCCTCACGCTGGGGCTGTTCTTCATGGCGGTCTACGTGCGGATGACCCGCTCCTCGATGCTCGAGGTCTCGCGGCTCGACTTCGTGAAGACCGCCCGGGCCAAGGGCCTGACCGAGGGGGTGATCCAGCGCCGGCACATCCTGCGCAACGCGCTGCTGCCGGTGGTGACGCTGGCGGGCCTCCAGGCAGGCACCCTGGTCGGCGGCGCGGTGCTCACCGAGACGGTCTTTGCCTGGCCGGGGATCGGGCGCCTGATGTACGAGGCGCTGCTCCAGCGCGACTACAACCTCTTGCTCGGCGTCTTCGTGGTCTCCTCCGCGATGGTGCTGGTCTTCAACCTCGTCACCGACGTGGTCTACCGCGCGGTCGATCCCCGCATCGAGGTGGCGTGATGAGCAATGCCGTTCCCCTGGCCGCCCCGGCTCGGTCGCGCCGCCGCGGGCCGCTCGCCGCCTTCCTGCGCCATCCCGGCGCGGTGCTCGGCCTCGTGATCCTCTGCCTCGTCGTCGCCGCGGCGTTCCTCGCCCCGGTCCTCTACCCGACCTCGCCCTGGCGCATGGTGCAACGGCCCTTCGTGCCGCCCTTCACCCTGGAGCGGGTGCCGCTCGGCACCGACGCGCTCGGGCGCGACATCGCCGCGGGGCTGATGCACGGGGCCGGCGTCTCGCTCATCGTCGGCTTGGTCTCGACGCTCACGGCCCTGCTCATCGGCGTGCCGCTCGGGGCGCTGGCCGGCTATCTCGGCGGCCGGGTCGACGACGCGCTCATGCGTTTCACCGAGCTGTTTCAGACCGTGCCGAGCTTCGCGCTGGCGATCGTGCTCGTGGCGATCCTCCAGCCCTCGCTGTCCTCGATGATCCTCGCCATCGCGCTGGTCAGCTGGCCGCCGGTGACTCGGCTGGTACGCGGCGAGGTGCTCTCCTTGCGCTCGCGCGAATACGTCCAGGCGGCGATCGTGACGGGCCAGACCACCTTCACCATCCTGCGCCGGGAGGTCCTGCCGAACACCCTGTCGCCGATCGTCGTCCTGGCCTCGCTGATGGTGGCGACCGCGATCCTGCTCGAATCCTCGCTCTCCTTCCTCGGCCTCGGCGATCCGAACCGGATGTCCTGGGGCTTCATGGTCGGGGCCGGCCGCACGGTGATCCGGCAGGCCTGGTGGATCACCGCCTTCCCGGGCCTCGTCATCCTGCTCACCGTGCTCGCCCTCAACCTGATCGGCGAGGGGCTGAACGACGCCCTCAACCCGCGCCTGTCCCGGGAGCGCTGACGATGAACGCCGTGAGCGACACCCGTCGGATCGCCGTCGCGGTCCGGAACTTGAGCCTCGCCCTCCCCGAGGGCGGCGACCGGCCGAACGCCGTCGACGGCGTCTCCTTCGATCTCGTCGCCGGCGAGATCCTGTGCCTCGTCGGCGAGTCGGGCTCCGGCAAGTCGATGTGCGCCCACGCCCTGATGGGCCTTCTGCCGAAGGCGGTGCGGCCGGTCTCCGGCACGATCCGCCTCGGCGACACCGACCTCTTGGCACAGGACGATGCCGCCTGGCGCGACACCCGCGGCCGGCGGATCGCGATGATCTTCCAGGAGCCGATGACGGCCCTGAACCCCCTGATGCGGATCGGCGACCAGATGGCCGAGATGTTCGAGGCCCACGGCCAGTTGACGCCGAAGGAGCGCCGCGCCCGCGCGGTGGCGCTCGCCGGCGAGGTCGGGCTGCCGAACCCGGAGCAGATCGTCCGCTCCTATCCCCACCAGCTCTCGGGCGGGCAGCGCCAGCGGGCGATGATCGCGATGGCGCTCGCCCTCGAACCCGCCGTGCTCGTTGCCGACGAGCCGACGACGGCGCTCGACGTCACGACCCAGGCGCAGATCCTGAAGCTGATCCGCGACCTGCAGCGGCGGCGCAACATGGCGGTCCTGTTCATCACCCACGATTTCGGCGTGGTGGCGGAGATCGCCGACCGGGTGCTGGTGCTGCGCCACGGACGGGTGGTGGAGGAAGGATCGGCCAATGCCGTGCTCGGCCGGCCGCAGGCGCCCTACACCCGCACGCTGCTCGCCGCCGTGCCGACCATGGACCCGCCGGCCCGCCCTCCCCTCTCGGGGCCGAAGGCGGTCGAGGTCGTGGGCCTGCAGAAGACCTACGTCACCGGCGGCGGGCTGTGGAAGCCCAAGCGCCGCACTGCCGCGGCGCGGGACGTGGCCTTCACGCTCCACCGCGGCGAGACGCTCGGCCTCGTCGGCGAATCGGGCTCGGGCAAGTCGTCGGTCGCGCGCCTCGTCATGCGGCTGATCGAGCCCGATTCCGGCCGCGTGCGCCTCGGCGACACCGACCTGACGGGGCTCAAGGGCGAGGCCCTGCGCCAGGCCCGCAGCCGGATCCAGATGGTGTTTCAGGACCCCTTCGCCTCGCTCAACCCGCGCCGCAGCGTCGGGCGCATCATCGCCGACGGGCCGGTGGCGCACGGGGTGCCCCTCGTGGAAGCGATGGAGCGGGCGCGCCGCCTCCTCGCCCTCGTCGGCCTCGACGAGAAGGCGCTGGAGCGCTTCCCCCACGAATTCTCCGGCGGCCAGCGCCAGCGCATCGGCATCGCCCGGGCGCTCGCGCTCGAACCCGAGGTTCTGGTCGCCGACGAGGCGGTCTCGGCCCTCGACGTCTCGGTCCAGGCCCAGGTGCTGGCGCTGCTTGAGGATCTGAAGGCACGGCTCGGCCTGTCGATGCTGTTCATCACTCACGACCTGCGGGTGGCGGCGCAGATCTGCGACCGGATCGCCGTGATGCGCCAGGGCGAGATCGTGGAACTGAAGACCGCGAGCGCGCTCTTCGCCAACCCCGAGCACCCCTATACCCGCGCGCTGCTCGACGCGGTGCCGGGCCGGGTGCGGCAGGCGGCGTGATGATGGACCGTCTGCCCTGCGTGCTGCTCAGCGCCACCACCGACATCCGCGGGCTGTACGGCGACGCGCTCGAGGCCATCGCCGACCGGGTCGAGATCCTCGACCATCCGGCAGAGAACCCCGAGCGGGTACGCCTGGCGCTGGGCTGGCGCCCGCCCGCCGACGCGCTGGCGCGCTACCCCAACCTCGCGGCCCTGTGCTCGATCGCGGCGGGCGTCGACAACCTGCTCGCCTGCCCCGGCCGCCCGCCCGACCTGCCGGTGGTGCGGGTGGTTGACCCCGATCAGGCGCGGGCGATGTCGGGATTCGTGCTCTGGCACGTCATCGGCCACCAGCGCCGCTTCGATGCTTACGCGGCGAACCAGCGCGACCGGGTCTGGCGCCGCTTGTGCCCGCGGGACGCGAGTGCCGTGCCGGTCGGGCTCCTCGGCTACGGCAAGATCGGCCGGCGGGTCGCGGCGGATCTGGCCGCCCTCGGCTTCCCGGTGCGGGCCTGGAGCCGCAGCCCGCAGAGCCCGGATCCCGGCGTCACCCACCATCACGGGTCGGACGGGCTCGCGGCGATGCTCGGCGCGAGCGAGATCCTGGTGAACCTGCTACCGCTGACGCCGGAGACGCGCGGCATCCTCGACGCCCGCCTGTTTTCCCGCCTGCGACCGGGCGGCTTCCTGATCCAGGTCGGCCGCGGCGAGCATCTGGTCGAGGCCGATCTCCTCGCCGCCCTCGCCTCCGGCCACCTCGCCGGCGCCGCCCTCGACGTGTTCGCGACCGAGCCGCTGCCGCCCGCGCACCCGTTCTGGGACAATCCGGCGATCCGCGTCACCCCGCACGAGGCCTGCGACGCGAGCCCCCAGGCCGTCGCCCGCACCCTGCTCGCCGCCGCCGAGGCGGTGCGGGAGGGACGGGTGCCGCCGGATACGGTGAATGCGGCGCGGGGGTACTGACGGTCGCCGGCGCGCGGATTGCCGCGCGTCTTCCGTTGCGGTAGTAATGAGGACATGGACCGGGACGGGACCCGGCAGGAGGGCGAGCCATGGCAATGATCCATGCCCGCCCCGTCCTCTGACGGGGCAACGACGCGAGGATCCCCGCATGCGCGGCGGACCGGCGTTCTGACGCAGCGAGGCGGCTCGTCCGCTCGCTGAAGCTCGTCTCAAGGTCGCTTCGGCGACTCCGGAATCCACATCCCTCATGGGCAAGTCCCTCATCGCCACGCGCGCCCCCGGCGTTCGCGTGGTCGCCTCCGCCTCGACCTGGATCGAGGGCGAGGCCCTGCGCCAGCTCGACGAGACCGGCGCGCTCCCCGGCATGCGCGAGACCGTCGGCATGCCGGACCTCCATCCCGGCAAGAACGGCCCGGTCGGCGCGGCCTTCCTGTCGGAGGGCCTGATCCGGCCGACCCTGGTCGGCTCCGACATCGGCTGCGGCATGGCGCTCTGGCAGACCGACCTGTCCCGGCGCCGGGCCGATCCCGGAAAAATCGCCGCCCGGCTCGACGGGCTCGACGCGCCGTGGGACGGCGACACCGCCGGCTGGCTCAGGCAGCGCGGCGTCGCGGCCACTGCCTACGACGCCTCCCTCGGCACGGTCGGCCACGGCAACCACTTCCTGGAGGTGCAGGCGGTCGCCGAGATCCGCGATCCCGACGCGGCGGCGCGGATCGGGCTCGATCCCGCCCGCCTCGCCCTGCTGGTCCATACCGGCAGCCGGGGCCTCGGCGAGTCGATCCTGCGGGCCCATACCGAGCGGCACGGCGCCCTGGGCCTCCAGGCCGACGCGCCGGAGGGCGAGGCCTACCTCGCCGCCCACGACGCGGCGGTCGCCTGGGCCCGGGCCAACCGCGACCTCGTCGCCCACCGGGCGCTCATGGCGCTCGGGGCCGAGGGGCAGTGCCTCCTCGACCTTTGCCACAACGGCGTCACGCCGGTGGAGGCCGGCGGCTGCCGCTGCCATCTCCACCGCAAGGGCGCGGCCCCGGCCGATCGCGGACCGGTGGTGGTGCCCGGCTCGCGGGGCGACGTGAGCGTCCTCGTCGAGCCGGTCCCGGACCGGGCCGACACCCTGTGGTCGCTCGCCCACGGCGCCGGTCGCAAGCTCGGGCGGCACGAGGCGAAAGCCAAGCTCAAGGGCCGCCTGCGCCGGGAGGACCTGGCCCGCAACCCCTATGGCGGCGTGGTCGTCTGCGGCGACGAGCGGCTGCTGTGGGAGGAGGCGGCACCGGCCTACAAGCCGGCATCCTCTGTCGTCGGCGACCTGGAGGCGGCCGGGCTGGTGCGGGTGGTCGCGATCCTGCACCCGCTCGTCACCTTCAAGTGCTCGCTCGATCCGGACGGCCCGGCCCGGGCCGACAAGCAGGCCCGCCTGCGCGAGCGCCGCGGTGCCCGCGCGGCGAAATATGGGGAGCGCTGAGGATGGTCCTCTTGCAGCTCAGCGCCGGCCGCGGGCCCGGCGAATGCCGGCTCGGCGTGGCCGGCCTCTGCGACGTGCTGGTGCGGGAGGCCGCGGCGTCCGGCCTCTCCGCCACGGTCGTGGAGACGGCGCCGGGCAGGCCCGGCCTGCTCTCCGCCCTCGTCCGCCTCGACGGCGACGCGGAGCGCGCCGAACCCCTGGCCCGGTCCTGGGAGGGCACGGTCCGGTGGACCTGCCCGAGCCCGCTGCGGCCCGGGCACGGGCGCAAGAACTGGTTCGTCTCCGTCGCCCGGGTGGTGCCGCCGCGGATCGAGGATCTGGGCATCCGGGAGGCCGACCTGCGCTGGGAGACCTTTCGCGCGTCGGGCGCCGGCGGCCAGCACGTCAACACCACCGACAGCGCCGTGCGGCTGCACCACCGGCCGAGCGGTCTCGCGATCACCTGCGACACCGAGCGCAGCCAGCACCGCAACCGGGCGCTGGCCCTCGCGCGGCTCGGGCTCGCGCTCCGGGCGCGGGCGGAGGCCCGGGCGCAGGACAGCGTGCAGGCGCGCTGGGCCCTGACCGTCGCGGTCGCGGATCGGGGCGGGAGCGCGGTGCGCGCCTATGCGGGGCCGGATTTCGCGCGGGTGCGATGATCGCCGCGGCCGGCCTGCACGGCCACGCTACCCATCGTTAACCATTCGGCGCGCAGAGTCCCGGTGGCTGGGTTGACACGCCGCAGCGATATTTCGGGCGGGTGGCTTCGTTTCGCTGAGTTGCGGGGATAAGCTTCGCCATGGCGCTCCAGCCGAAGGGGGGATGGACATGCTCGGGACAGTGACGGCCTTCCTGGCAATCCTGATGGTTCTGGCCCTGCGCAACATCGCCAAGGCGGCGCTGCTGCCGGTCTATGCCGTGCGCGACATCCATCGCGGGCGCTACGTCCGCGGGCTGGTGCTGCTCTCCTGCTCGGGGCTGGCCGCCTGGTCGATCTGGGCGATGACCCACACGGCCCGGAGCAAGCCCGCCCCGGTGGCGGCGGTGATGTATACCGGCTGATCGCCGGACCGCTTCAAGGCTACCTGCCAGCCGCGAGGCTTCCTCGCGGCTGTCCTGCACGGCATCTGACGCAGTGCGGCATCGGCGCTGGCGCTTCGCGCTGGCGTTCGGCGGCGTTCGGGCCCATATCCACGCCTGCGTCGCGCGCCCGCCCCTCCGAGGCGGGCCCCCGACCGGGCGCCCGAAGGACCGCCATCACCTGATCGATCCTCCCCCTCGCGGCGCGGGCCGCACCGCAGCGTGGCTCTCGGGCCGCGCTTTCACGCCGTGTGCTCCGCCGCCAAGAAGAGCCAACGACCATGCTGCGTTCGAAGCAGAAGCCGAAGGTGCAGGATACGGGCTTCGTCCTGTTCGACGTCTACTATGAGGACGGCTCGCGCCGCTCCAACCGCCGGGTGCCCCGCACCGCCACCCTGGAGCACGACGTCGACGGCGCCGTCCGCCAGGTGATCGAGGAGCAGGACCGCGACATCGCGGAGAAATCCGGCCGCCCGCCGCTCGCCATCACCAAGATCGTGCGCTCGGCCGACTGAGCGATCCGCTCCACGAACCGGTGCCGGCCACGGGAGCCGGCACCCGCTTCACAGCCCCTGCCGCGTCGCGCCGGCCCTCGCGGCGGAGGGCTTCGAGAGAGCGCGGTGGAGCCGCTTCAGGCCCGCATCGTCCCGCGCGCACAGGTCGTGGCGCGTCATCGCGTCGAGGTCACGCTGGACGTGATCCCGGGTGGCGGGTGAGCTGGCGAAGGCTGCCCCGACGAGCCACGGCGTGCTCAACACGATCGCCAGACAAATTCTGAACCGTCCGCTCACGCTGTCCTCCGTGCCGCACGCTCGCAGCGTCGCGCACGGACGTGAAGGTTCGCCTAAAGGCATGGCCGCCGGCACTCTGGCCGAACTCCGTATCCGCCGACAGTCCATGAATCCAACACCGACGCTGCGGACACTCATTGTGAAAGTGTCACGTTGATTGGAACGGTTGTTGCAAGCTCAAGTTGAAGCGTCCGGCGATACGCCGCAATGGTTTTGCCATCATTGCGAGATGAATGAGAGCGGTACCGTGACGGAGAGAACACCGTGAGGGCCACCGAATCTTTCATCGCTGCGCTGGCGATCATGCTTTGTGCGCTATCGCCGTCTTACTCAGATACCCGCAATGGAAAGCAGATTTTTTTGAAGCGCTGCGCAATATGTCATGGCGAAGACATCAAGGGCACAGGGCCTTTAGCCAACAAAAGCCATCCGCCAACACCGGATCTGACGACGCCCGAGTTCGAGAGGCGATTGATCGCTTATCCCGGCGTTATCGTATCGTCTGTAATCCTGCGCCCGAATGGCGATCTGATTCCGAAAACCTTGCGGGAGAACGGCGTCAGTTTACCTCCCTTCGCATGGACGGTGAAGGATTTTCGCGATTTGAATGAGTATATGATCAACGTTATTTCAAAAACTAAGTGAACGTGCTGTCTTTGGTGCTTCGCCGGACATGACCCTCGTGCCTGCAGCATCACCCGATTATATTAAAAAACGGCACACGACACTGGCATAAAGCTGAGATTCGATACGACTCAGGATCGGGAGCGGCCGAGATTCATTGGGGAGACACTCCGCTTCCGCTCCTCCCCTTTCCCGGATGTCCTTCCACTTCGTTTCAATGGTCCGGGAAAGGGGAGGCAGCGGAAGCGAATTGGCTGAGCGGGGAACTCAGTCCCGCCGAACCTTCGCCATATACCAGCACTGGCGTCAGGCCCGGAGCACCGCGTAGACATCGCCGGAATTCGCCGCCATCGGCAGCGCCATGAGATGCGCCGCCATCTGGTCCCGGCCGACGAGGCGCCCGAAGGTCAGGGCCTGGCTCTCGCCGAGCGCGACGTCGAACCCGTAAGCGCCCAGTGCCGCGAGCCGGTCGAGGCAGCGGAGCGCAGTGTTCCGCGCGATGGTGGTGAACTCGAAGGACAGGGCGGGGAGCGGAACCGAGAGCCCCGCCAGCACCCTGTCCTCGAACCCCTCGACGTCGATCTTCACGAAGGCCGGTCGGCCGTGCTCGGCCACCAGCCGGTCGAGGGTGGTGGCCAGCACCGTGATCCGCCGGTCCCAGACCTGCCCTTCCCAGCCCGGCGCGCCCTCCGCCCCCGCGACGAAATCGGCGGAGACCGAGGAGACGGTGGGATTGGCCGAATTCAGATGGAACACGACCTCGCCGGGCGCGTCGCCCACCGCCGCCGCGACCAGCGTCACGTCCGGGTCGCGGCCGTGGAGCAGGCGCAAGGCCCGCGCCGGCCCGGGCTGCGGCTCCAGGGCCACGACCCGGGCACCGAGGCGGCGGAAGGCCGCCACCCGATCACCGACATGGGCGCCGACGTCGAAGACCAGGTCGCCCGGGCGCACGAAGCGGCGGTAGAGGGCGTCCATGGCGGCGTGGGGCGCGGCCTTCCCGCGATAGAGCCGCAGCGAGCGGCCGATCGCGGCGGCGGTGCCTGTCGGGCGGGTCATCGGGAGCTCCGGATTCTCATCCGGAGCCGTATCAGTAGATCGCCGGCTCGGGCACCGGGGCGCCGTACTCGGTGCGCAGGAAGTCGAAGTCGCAGCCCTCGTCCGCCTGCTGGATGTGGCGGGAGAACATTACGCCGTAGCCGCGCTCGTAGCGGGGCACCGGCGGGGTCCAGGCAGCGCGGCGGCTTTCCAGCTCTTCGTCCGACACCTCCATGCGGATCGACCGCGCCTCGACGTCGACGCTGACGATGTCGCCGGTGCGCAGCAGCGCCAGCGGCCCGCCGATGAAGGATTCGGGCGCGACGTGGAGCACGCAGGCGCCGTAGCTGGTGCCGCTCATCCGCGCGTCCGACAGGCGCAGCATGTCGCGGTGCCCCTCCTTCAGCAGCTTCTTCGGCATCGGCAGCATGCCCCATTCGGGCATGCCGGGCCCCCCCTGCGGCCCGGCATTGCGCAGCACCAGAACGTGGTCGGCGGTCACGTCGAGGTTCTCGTCGTCGATCGCCGCCTTGAGCGAGGGGTAATCGTCGAAGACCAGCGCCGGGCCGGAATGCTTGAGGAAGCGCTGGTCCATCGCCGCCGGCTTGATGACGCAGCCGCTCGGGGCGAGGTTGCCCTTCAGCACCGCGAGCGAGCCCTGGCCGTAGACCGGGTTCGACAGCGGCCGGATCACGTCGGCATTGTAGACCTTCGCGCCCTCGATCTCCTCGCCGAGGGTCTGGCCGCTCACCGTCAGGCAATCGAGATGCAGGTGCTCGCGGATCTCGTTCATCAGCGCGCGGATGCCGCCGGCGTAATAAAAGTCCTCCATCAGGTAGGCATTGCCGCTGGGGCGGACGTTGCCGATCACCGGCACTTGGCGGCTGTAGCGCTCGAAATCGTCGAGGCCGATGGCGTGGCCGGCCCGGCGCGCCATGGCGATCAGGTGGATGATGGCGTTGGTCGAGCAGCCCATCGCCATCGCGACCGCGATGGCGTTCTCGTAGGCCGCGCGGGTCTGGATCCGCTGCGGCGTCAGGTCCTCCCACACCATGTCGACGATGCGCCGGCCAGATTCCGAGCAGAGCCGGATGTGCCCGGCATCAGCCGCAGGGATCGACGAGCCGCCGGGCAGCACCATGCCGACGGCTTCCGCGATCGCCGTCATGGTCGAGGCGGTGCCCATGGTCATGCAGGTGCCGTAGGAGCGGGCGATGCCGCCCTCGATCCCGAGCCAGTCCTGGTCGGTGATCTTGCCGGCGCGCAATTCGTCCCAGTACTTCCAGCTGTCGGAGCCCGAGCCCAGCACCTTGCCCTGCCAGTTGCCGCGCAGCATCGGCCCCGCCGGGATGTAGATCGTCGGCAGGTTCATGCTGGTGGCGCCGAGCAGCAGGCCCGGGGTGGACTTGTCGCAGCCGCCCATCAGCACCGCGCCGTCGACCGGGTGCGAGCGCAGCAGCTCCTCGGCCTCCATCGCCAGCATGTTGCGGTAGAGCATGGTGGTCGGCTTGACGAAGCTCTCGGAGACCGAGATCGCCGGCAATTCGACCGGGAAGCCCCCCGCCATCAGGATGCCGCGCTTCACGTCGTCGACGCGGTGCTTGAAATGGGCGTGGCAGGGTTGGAGGTCGGACCAGGTGTTGAGGATCGCGATGACCGGCTTCCCGGTCCATTCCTCGGGCGTGTAGCCCATCTGCATCGCCCGCGAGCGATGCCCGAAGGAGCGCAAATCCGCCGGGCCGAACCAGCGCGCGGAGCGCAAGGAGGCGGGCTCGCGGCGCACGACCTGCGGGCCGTCCGGAATGCTGCCGGGCTCGAGTTCGGGCGGGGTGAGCGGGTCGCGGGCCATGGTGAAAACTCCTCGTACAGGTCAGGGGCGTCGCGCGGCGTTGCGTCGGCGCGTCAAGTCCCCGGAAGATCGTGAGCGACCGGAAGGTAGAAGTCGGTCCAGGCCTTCGGCATCGTCTTGATGGTGCCGATCCGGTGCAGGTGCCGGGCGATCGTCATGGTGCCTTGCGGCGCGGCGATGAAGTCGAGCATGTGGGGCAGCCGGAGCAGGGCGAGAAGCTCGTCGGCCGGCGTCTTGTCCCGGTTGACCTCGCGATAGATCTCGATCGCCGCCGGCGTATCGGCCTTGATGAAGGCGATCGCCTCCTGCGTCGCGGCCTTCAGGGCCTCGACCAGAGCCGGGTTGGCTTGCGCGAAGCGGGTCGTGGTGAAGAACTGCGCCTGGGCGAGCGGCCCGCCGACCACGTCGGTGGAGGACAGGATGACCCGGGCGCCCGGCACGGTCTTGAGCTCGATCTGGTCGTAGGGCGGGGCGGAGAAGTGCGTCCTCACCTCGTGCTGCGGGTTGGCGAGCGCCACCGCGCCGTCGGGCGGGCTCATCTGCACCGTGTAGGGATCGAGCCGCGCCCAGTTCTCCGGCCCGAAGGCCTGGGCCGCCGCCATCTGCAGCACGACCGCATGGGTCGAGACCCGCACGGTCGGCACCGCGATCTTGTCGCCCGGCCCGAAATCGGCGAGCCCCTTGATCCGGGGATCGCGGGTGATGAGGAGCAGCGGCTGGCCGGCGGTGCCGACGATGCCCTTCACCCCGCCCTTCGTGCGGTCCCACAGCAGCAGCAGGTTGCCGATGCCGCTATTGACGATGTCGACCCCGCCGGCGAGGAGCGCGTCGGTCTGCGCGCCGCCGCCGCCGAAATTGACCCAGTTCACCTTGAGGTCCGGCACCCCGAGCCGCGCCGCATGCGCCTCGATCAGGCGGCGCTTCTCGATGACATGGGTCACCATGTAGATCAGGCCGTAGGCCCGCGAGACCGAGATCTCGCTCTTGCCCTGCGCCCTCGCGACGGCGGGGCTCAGGAGGGCGGCGGCGAGGCCCGCCGCGACGCTGCGTCTGGACGGTGTCATCGACGTGCCTCTCCCGCGTTCGTCAGTGCTGCAAGCCCCATTTCTGCACCGTCCGCCGCTCCAGCGTGCGGAAGATCAGGTTCTCGACCACGAGGCCGATGATGATCACGGTCAGCAGTCCCGCGAAGACGGCCGGGATGTCGAGGAGGTTGCGGTTCTCGAAGATGAACCAGCCCAAGCCCCCCGCCCCCGACGACACGCCGAAGACCAGCTCCGCCGCGATGAGCGTGCGCCAGGCGAAGGCCCAGCCGATCTTGAGACCCGTCAGGATGCTCGGAAACGCCGCCGGGATCAGGATCTTGGTGACGTACGGGATCCCCTTCAGGCCGTAATTGCGCCCGACCATCCGCAGCGTGTTCGAGACGCCGCGGAAGCCCGAATGGGTGTTGAGCGCCACCGCCCACAGGACCGAGTGGATCAGCACGAAGACCAGGCTGCCGTTGCCGAGGCCGAACCAGATCAGCGCCAGCGGCAGCAGCGCGATGGCCGGCAGCGGGTTGAACATCGCCGTCATCGTCTCGAGGAAGTCGGTGCCGATGCGGGTCGAGATCGCCACCATGGTCAGCGTCGCGGCGAGCAGGATGCCGGCGGCGTAGCCCATCAGCAGCACCTTGATCGACGTGAAGGCGCGGTTTGGGATCGTGCCGTCGAGGGTCTGCTGCCACAGCGTCGTGACGGTGTCGGAGAAGGTTGGGAACAGGAGCGGGTTGTCGAGGAAGCGGGCGTAGATCTCCCAGATCAGCGCCAGCACGATGATGATCGCGGTCTTGCGGACGAAGCCGCTGTTCCACAGGATCTCGGCGGTGCCGAGCTGGCGCTCGACCGCGCCGTCGGCGGCGGGGGCCGCATCGCTCATGATGATGCGGGCCGGCATGGTGGCGCTCATGGCTTGTGCCTCCTCTCGGGCGCGGCAATCAATGGTGATGGGCGGGCTCGTCGGTGAACAGCAGATCGTGGATCTGCTGCTCGAGCTGGCCGGCGCTGCCGTCATGCGCCGAGACCTTGTCGACGTCGCGCACCTCGGCCTTGACCCGGCCCGGATGGGGCGAGAGCAGGAGGATGCGGTTGCCGATCTTGATCGCCTCGGCGATCGAGTGGGTGACGAAGAGCACCGTGAACTTCGTCTCCTCCCACAGCTGCAGGAGCTCGTCCTGGCAGGTGCGCCGGGTGAGCGCGTCGAGCGCCGCGAAGGGCTCGTCCATCAGGAGGATGTCGGGCTCCATCGCCATGCCGCGGGCGATGGCGACGCGCTGCTTCATGCCGCCCGACAGGGTGTGGGGGTAGCTGTCGATGGCGCGGGTCAGGCTGACCTTCTCGATATAGGCCCGCGCCCGCTCCTCCGCCTCGCGGCGGGGCATCTTTCGGGCGTTGAGGAGCGGGAACATCACGTTCTCCAGCACCGTCTTCCAGGGCAGGAGCTGGTCGAATTCCTGGAAGACCATCATCCGGTCGGCGCCGGGCTCCTTGACCACCCGGTCCTTGATGCGGATCTCGCCCTCGGTCGGATGCATGTAGCCGCCCACCGCCTTGAGCAGGGTGGACTTGCCGCAGCCGGACGGCCCGAGCAGCACGAAGCGGTCGGAGGTGTCGACCTTGAAGCTGACGCGCTCGGTCGCGGTGACGAGCACGTTGGGGGTCTTGTAGCGCAAGGTGACGCCGCGGACGTCGAGGAGCGCGGTCATGATGGCGTGTCCCTTCTCGGCGAGGTCGCGTCAGTTGCCGCTCAGGTCGTGGGCGACCGGCAGGTAGTAATCGGTCCAGGCCTTCGGCTTGTTGCGCAGGGTGCCGATCCGGCCGAGATGCTCGGCGAAGCGCATCGTGCCTTGCGGCTGGAGGTTGAACTCCATCATGCCGGGCTCACCCAGGTAACTGAGAAGGTCCTCGACGCTGGTCTTGTCGCCGGTCACCTCGCGGTAGATCTCGACGGCCTTGCGCGTGTCCTGGCGAATCAGGGCCTGCGCCTCCTCCGAGGCGGCCCGCACCGCCTGGATGATCTTCGGGTTGGCGTCGGCGAACTTGGTGGTGGTGAAGAACTGCCCTTGAGTCAGCGGCCCGCCGATGATGTCGGGCGAGCGGGCGACGATGTGGGCGCCGGGTACGGTGCGCAGCTCGACGTATTGGAACGGCGGCGCGGCGAAGTGGGTCTTGATCTCGTGGGTGGGGTTGGCGAGCGCGATCGCCGCGTCCGGATGCCCGAGCTGCACCGTGTTCGCGTCGAGCCGGCCGGACTGGTCGGCGCCCCACAACTCGCCCGCCGCCATCTGCAGCAGGATCGCCTGCGTCGAGACCTTGACGGTCGGCACCGCGATCTTGTCGCCGGGAGCGATATCCTTGATCGTCTTGATCTTCGGATCGCGGCTGACGAGCAGCAGCGGCAGCGCCGAAGTGGCGACGATGCCCTTCACCCCGCCCCGGGTGCGGTCCCAGAGCAGCAGCAGGTTGCCGGTGCCGGTATTGACGATGTCGACCCCGCCGGCGAGCAGCGCGTCGGTCTGGCTGCCGCCGCCCGAGAAGGTGATCCACTTCGTCTTCACGCCCGGCACGCCGAGTTTCTCGGCGTGCTTCTCGATCAGCCCCTGCTTCTCGATGATGTGGGTCGGCAGGTAGATGATGCCGGGCTGGCGCGTGATCGCGATCTCGCTCTTCTGCTGCGCGGCGGCCGGGCCGAATCCGGCGAGCAGCGCAGTGGCGGCGAGGAGGCCCGCCGCGAAGGTGCGGCGCGCGGGCGAGTGGATCATGAGCGTTCTCCCGGGGCCGCTTCAGGGCGGCGCGTGCCGGCCGCTGTGTTTCTGAATCGTCGGCCTGACCCCCTCACTAAAATGGTAATGCATTAGTATGTCAACCGGGAACGGGCCGTGCTAGGCTGTCCCCCGGGGCCGCCCCGGTGGTCCCGTGCCGTTGTTAGAGTTCGATCGCCATGAACGCCGTCTTCGCCGGTGCGCAGCGTCTGCGCGACCGCTCGCGCCACGCCGCCCCGCAGGTCTTCGATCTCATCCGCGAGAAGATCGTCGCGCTCGATCTCGCGCCCGGCACGGTGCTGTCGCGGCCCGAATTGCAGGCGAGCTTCGGCTTGAGCGCCACCCCGATCCGCGACGCGCTGCTGCGCCTGCAGGAGGAGGGCCTGGTCGATATCTTCCCGCAATCGGCGACGGTGGTGAGCCGCATCGACCTCGCGGCGGCCCGCCAGGCGCAGTTCCTGCGCCGCGCCGTCGAGCAGGAGGTGGTGCGCACCCTGGCGCTCGCGCCCGACCGGGCGCTCGTCGCACGGCTCCAGGCCTTCGTGACCGAGCAGGGGATCTTTGCGGAGCAGGGCGACTTCGCCCGCCTGTCGGCCAGCGACGAGGCCTTCCACCGCGCCCTGTGCGAGGCGGCGGACGTGCCCGACCTGTGGGACCTGATCCGCCGCCGCAGCGGCCACATCGACCGCCTGCGCCGCCTGCACCTGCCGGTCGAGGGCAAGGCGCAGCAGATCGTGGCCGATCACCGGCGGATCGTGGCGGCTCTGGCCGAGGGTGCCGCAGAGGCGGCGCAGGAGGCTCTTCGGAGCCACCTCTCGAAGTCGATCGCGCTCGGCGACGAGATCCGGGCGCGGTGGCCGGCGTATTTCGCGTGACGCTCTCAACCTCCCCACCCTTTCCCGGACGAGTGTAGCGAAGCGGAAGGAGATCCGGGAACCAGGGGGGAGAAGTGCCGCGAAGCGGCTCTATCTTTGCCTCGTTGCAGCCGGGCAGACGCTTCGCGACTTTTTATGCTGGATCCCGGATCTCCTTCCGCTGACGCTGCAGTCGTCCGGGAAAGGGCCAGCCTTGTTCTGATACCGAAAGCTATCCCCGCCCCACCACCGTCCGGATCGCGAAACTCGACTGGATCCGCGCCACACCGGGCAGGCGCGACAGCACCTCCTTGTGCAGGCGCTCGTAATCGCCCGCATCCGAGACCTCGATCCGCATCAGGTAATCGGATAGGCCGGTCATCAGGTAGCAGTCGCGCACCTCCGGGCAGCGGCGCACCGCGGCCTCGAAGCGGTTGAGCGATTCCTCGGTCTGCCGCTCCAGGGTGATCTGGGTCAGCACCACCATGTGGTGCTCGCGCTCGTCCGCCTCGATCAGGGCGGTGTAGCCGCGGATCGTGCCGTTGGATTCGAGCAGCCGCAGGCGGCGCAGGCAGGCCGAGGGCGACAGGCCGACCTTGGCGGCGAGATCCGCGTTGCTGATGCGTCCGTCGTCGCGCAGGACGCGCAGGATGCGCGCGTCGATCTCGTCCCGCCCGGCCACCGCGCAATCTCCTGTCGTTGCGTCGCAGAATGATGCGTGTCGTAGCATAATCTCGCACACCATGCGCCGATCCGGCGGGAAATTCGGCGATCCTTGCGCGACACTCTCCCCATCGACCAGGCGCCGGGTCGGGCACCGAGAGACTCAAGGCGCAACGAGAAGGTTTTGCGGCGATGCGCGTTCTGATCCTCGGCGGCGGCGTGGTCGGCGTCACCTCGGCCTACTACCTCGCCAAGGCCGGTCACGAGGTCACGGTGCTCGATCGCCAGCCGGGTGCCGGCCTCGAGACCAGCTTCGCCAATGCCGGCCAGGTCTCGCCCGGCTACTCGGCGCCCTGGGCCGCTCCCGGCATCCCCGTCAAGGCGATGAAGTGGCTGATGATGCGCCACCGGCCGCTGGTGCTGTGGCCGAGCCTGGAGCCGAAGCTCTATGGCTGGCTCGCCCAGATGCTGGCGAACTGCACCGAGGACGCGTACCGCCGCAACAAGGGCCGGATGGTGCGGCTCGCCGAGTACAGCCGCGACGTGCTGCGCGACCTGCGCACCGAGACCGGAATCGCCTACGATCACCGCGAGAAGGGCACGCTCCAGCTCTTCCGCACCCAGAAGCAGCTCGACCATGTCGGCGACGATACCGGCGTGCTCGACGAGTACGGCGTGCCCTACGAGGTGCTGGACCCGGCGGGCTGCATCGCGGCCGAGCCGGCGCTCGCCCGGGTCGCCGGCACCTTCGTCGGCGGCCTGCGGCTCCCCGGCGACGAGACCGGCGACGCACATCTCTTCACGCAGCGCCTCGCCGCGATCTGCGAGCGCATGGGCGTGACGATCCGGTATGGTGCGACCATCACGTCCTTGCGCCAGGAGGGCGGCCGTATCGCCGGCGTGGGCCTCGCCGGCGGCGAGGTGCTGACGGCCGACACGTATGTCGCCGCCATGGGCAGCTACACCCCGGCGATGCTGAAGCCGCTCGGCATCGCGCTGCCGGTCTATCCGGTGAAGGGCTACTCCCTGACCCTGCCGATCACGAACGCCGAGGCCGCCCCGGTCTCGACCGTGATGGACGAGACCTTCAAGGTGGCGATCACCCGGCTCGGCGACCGCATCCGCGTCGGCGGCACGGCGGAGCTCGCCGGCTTCAGCCAGGCGCTGCGCGGCCCGCGCCGGGCGACGCTCGAGCGCTCGGTCCTCGACCTCTTCCCGCAGGGCGGCGACGTCGCGCAGGCGAAGTTCTGGACCGGCCTGCGCCCGATGACCCCGGACGGCACCCCGATCGTCGGCGCGACCGCGTATTCCAACCTCTACACCAATACCGGCCACGGCACCCTCGGCTGGACCATGGCCTGCGGCTCAGGGAGGCTGCTCGCCGACCTGATCGGCGGCCGGGCGCCGGAGATCGCGCATGGGGATCTCGCGGAGTCGCGCTACGCCAAGGCGGCGTGAGGCGTTCCGCTCTCGCAGACAGTCACTGACATCCTCCGCGTCGTCCCCGGGGCCGCGGAGCGGAGCCCGGGATCCAGAGCCGCAGGTTTCTCAGACGAAGGCGGAACGGTCTCCGCAGGGTTCTGAACCATCCGCGGTTCTGGATCCCGGGCTCCGCTCGCGCGGCCCCGGGATGACCCTGTGGAGCGGGACGGCGAGCACTCCTTCTGCAATCGTCGCAACGCGCCTCGCGACAACGGCCCTCCCCGCGCTAGATCCATGCCCCGAGCGGAGAATCGGGGCGCATGACGTGGGTCGCAGGGGTGGACGGGTGCCCGGGCGGCTGGGTCGCGGTCTTCGGCCCGCGCGACGGTGGCCCCGACACCCTCCGCGCCCGCGTCCTGCCGAACCTCGCAGCCGTCTGCGACGCGCCGGAGGCGCCCGCGATCGTGGCGGTCGACATTCCGATCGGCCTGCCCGACCGGGTCGGGCCGGGCGGCCGCGCGGCGGAGGTGCTGGTTCGTGCCCTCCTCGGGCCCCGGCGCGCCTCGGTCTTCCCGACCTCGGCTCGCAGCGTCGTCTTCGCGCCCGACTACACGGCGGCCATCGCCCTGTCGCGCCGGCCCGAGACCCAGCCCTTCGCCCCCTCCCCGCCCGCCAACGCGATCTTTCCCCGCATCCGCGAGGCGGACGGCCTGCTGCGGGCGCGGCCGGAACTGCAATCCAGGGTCTACGAGGTGCATCCGGAACTCGCCTTCCTGGGCCTCAACGGCGGCGTCCCGCTCCCTGAACCGAAGCGCAAGCCCGCCGGCGCGGCCCTGCGGCGCGACCTCCTGGCGCGAGCCGGCCTGCCGGCCGATCTCGCGGCCCCGCGCGGCGCCAAGCCCGACGACCTTCTCGACGCGCTGGCGGCGTTCGCCGTCGCGCGGGCCATCGCCAACGGGCGCGGGGTGCCGTATCCCGATCCGCCGGAGCGCGACGCCCACGGCCTGCCGGCCGCGATCTGGACGCTTCCCCTCAGCGAGGCACCCGCATGACCGACTTGCCGACCCGCGACATCGCCCGCGCCCTGGTGCTCGACCCGGCGGGCCGGCTCCTGCTGATCGCCTACGAGGCCTCCCGCGACGTCGATCCGGGCCGGCCGGGGGACCGGACCTTCTGGTTCATGCCCGGCGGCGGAATCGAGCCCGGCGAGACGCCCGAAGAGGCTTGCCGGCGCGAGCTGGAGGAGGAGATCGGCGTCAAGGACGTAGCCCTCGGGCCCCAGGTCGCCCGCTGCGACGGGCCGTTCACGCTGTTCAACAAGTCGCGCTTCGCCCGCGAGCGCTACTTCGTGGTCCGGCTGCCCGACGATCGAGTGGATACCAGCCGGCTCGCCGAGACCGAAGACAACCCGGTCTACGGCACCCGCTGGTGGCCCCTCGACGAGCTTGCCGCGACACACGAGCGGGTCGAGCCGCAGGGGCTCGCGGACTTGGCGAAGCGCCTCGTTGCCGGCGAGACGCCGGAGGTGGTGACGTTGTCGTGGGGGCCGGGCGCAGCGTAAGCCGGTTTCTTTCGAAGGAGCACGATCATGACCGACGCGACCCCCTTCCCCCCGGCGCTGACGGAGGGCTACCGCGCCTTCCTCGACGACCGCTTCGTGCGCGAGCAGGACCGCTACGCCAGCCTCGCCGAGGGGCAGAGCCCCGAGATCCTGATCATCAGCTGCTGCGACAGCCGGGTCTCGCCGGAGGTGATCTTCGACGCGCGGCCGGGCGAATTGTTCGTGGTGCGCAACGTCGCCAACCTCGTCCCGCCCTTCGAGACCGGCGGCGAGTATCACGGCACCTCGGCGGCGCTCGAATTCGCCGTGCAGGCGCTCAAGGTGAAGCACATCGTGGTTCTGGGCCATGCCCGCTGTGGCGGCGTGCGCGCCTTCGCGGACGATGCCGCGCCGCTCTCGCCGGGCGACTTCATCGGCCGCTGGGTCTCGCTGATCCGCCCGGCGGCGGAGGCGCTCGGCGACGAGCCGCGCGGGCCCGACTACCTGGAGCAGCTCGAATACGCCACGGTGACGAACAGCCTCAAGAACCTGATGACGTTCCCCTGCGTGCGCATTCTGGTCGAGAGGGGCAAGCTGCAACTCCACGGCGCACATTTCGGCATCGCCACCGGGCAGCTGCGGGTCCGCGACCCCGAGACCGGCGCGTTCCGCCTCGCCGAGCCCGACCGGGCGGCCGGGGCGACGAAGCTGATCCGGTGCCAGGACGAGGCGGGCAGCGGGGGTTAGTGCCGGTCTACCGAGACATTTCGAGGATAGCGCGTCCCCCTCTCCCGTGTGGGAGAGGGGTTAGGGGTGAGGGTGACACGCTTCCATGTAAAGCGCTGAGCCTAGTGCTGGCAGCTCAACATTCAGGGCTTTACACTGAATCGTGTCACCCTCACCCCTACCCCTCTCCCACACCTTGCAGCGATACCGGGCAAGCCCGGCATCGCCTGGAGAGGGGATCCCGCGACCTCTTGGTCTCCGGGCAATCCATGACAAGACTCAATCCTCATGCCCGATCCGCGCCGCCAGCGCCGGCGCCAGCCCGGTGCTCGGCTTCGGATCCGGCCGCCGGAACGTCCCGGCCGTCGCCTTGGCGGGCCGCTGCGCCACGACGGCCTCGGCGAGCTTGACCGCCGCCACCATCTGATCGACCACCGGCACCGGCAGACGGTCGCGTACCCGGGCCCCGAGGCCCGTGAGGGGCGCGCCGGCGAAGATCAGCACGTCGGCGCCATCCTCCTCGACCGCCGCATGGGCGAGGTCGATCAGCTGCGCCTCCTTCTCCTCCTGGACGGCGGAGAGTGCGGAGAAACGTCCCTCCAGCGCCCGCACCCCGGCGCAGCGTGCTTGAAGGCCGTGGGCGGCAACGCATTCCTCGTACCAGGGCACCAGCGCGCGGGCGAAGGTGACGAGGCCGAAGCGCCGGCCGAGCAGGCAGGCCGACAGCATCGCAGCCTCCGCCAGGCCGATGACGGGAAAGTCGAACAATTCGCGGGCGCCGAACAGGCCCGGATCGCCGAAGGCCGCGATGATCGCGGCATCGACCGGCGGCGCCTCGGCCAGCATCTCGAGGGCGAGGGCACCGCCGATCTGCGCCTCGGCTCGCGTGGCGATGTAGGGCACGCCGCGGGGCGCCGTGACCGTCAGGATCTCGGTGCCGGGAGCGGCGGCCGCAGCGCCGGTGGCGCGCATCAGCTCGGTCACGTCGCGGCTGGTATTGGGATTGAGGAGCAAAAGGCGCATCGAGGGTCTCGTCTGGATCAGGCGGCGTCGGGCCGGGCGAGGCCGGCGAGGAGCGCCGTGCCGGTATGGCCGACATGGTCGGCGAGGAGGCGCCCGGCGGCCGCGGCGTCGCGGGCCTCGAGCGCGGCCAGGATCGCCCGGTGCTCGGCGACCGATTCGTCCCAGCGCGCCCGGCTGTCGAGGGCGCGGCGGCGGGCGATCTCGGCCCGGGCGTGCAGGGCCTCGTGCGCTTCCCGCAAGGGGGTGTTGCGGGCGCAGGCAACGATCAGGGTGTGGATCCGCTGGTTGAGGGCGAAATAGGGCCCGAGCTCGCCAGCGGCGTGGTGCGCCTCCAGCTCGGACTGGTAGGCGCGCAGCCGCTCCAGCTCGGCCGGGGTGATGCGCGACGCCGCGAGTTCCGCCGCCGCCCGCTCGATGGCGGCGATCGCCTCGAACAGCTCGGTCACCGCGTCCGCCCGCAGCTCCGCCACCCGGGGCGAGCGGTTGGGCCGCAGCTCCACCAGCCCCTCGACGGCGAGCAGCTTCAGCGCCTCGCGCAACGGCGTGCGCGAGATGCCGAGCGCCACGGACAGCTCAGTCTCGACCAGGGCGGCGCCGGCCGGCAGCGTGCCGTCGACGATCAGCCCGCGCAGCCGCTCCGCCGCCTGGTCGTGCAGGCCGCGGCGCGGCCCAAGGCCGGCGGGCTCCAGCAGCACGGGCTTGCGCGGGCGCCCGCGCGGGCGCCGGACCGGATCCATGCCTGTCACTCTCCCTCATCGTCGGGATGGGACCATAGCGGCTAAGACCGACCACGGGCGCATCAATTCCAGGCAATTCTGCTGCCTGGCTCGGCATTTGGCATCAATTGCATGCAGAGCACGAAAAATGCGTTGCGCGGCGTCCGAGCCCGTCACACCCTGATCTCGCGGCGGTGCCGAACGGCCCCGCCAGCCCCTTCGAGACATCCGGATCACGCCCGGACGGCGTGCCCCTACGAGCGAGGTCACCGACCATGCGCCGCCCTCTCGGCCCCCTGCTGGCTGCCGTCCTCTTGTCCGTCTCGCCCGGATCCCTCGCGCCGGCCTCGGCGCAGGAGACCCCGGTGAAGGTCGGCTACGCCAAGTGCGCCCATTGCCTGCCGGTCGCCCTGCTGCCGGGGCTCGCCAAAGGCGCGACGATCGACGCCACCGGCTTCAATTCCGGCAACGACGTGCTGACGGCGCTGATCGCCAAGAGCCTCGACGTGGCGCAGGTCACCTACCTCCACTACGTCACCGCCCTCGACAAAGGCTTCGACATCGTGGCGGTGGCCGGCGAGGTGAATGGCGGCTCGGAATGCCTGTCGGCCAAGGCGCTGAACCTGAAGGCCGACGACTGGGCCGGGTTCAAGGCCGCGGTCGAGAAGGCGAAGGCGGCGGGCACGCCGCTCAAGGTCGCGGCCTCCCGCGGCAACGCGCAGGACATCCACATGCGCGGCGCCTTCCTCAAGCAGGGCATCAACCCGAACAAGGACGTGCAGTTCGTCAACATCCCGAACCCGTCCGACCATCTGGCGGCGATGCAGCGGGGCGAGATCGACATGGTCTGCTCGGTCGAGCCCTTCGCCTCGCAGATCCGCATGGCGGGCGCGGCGAGCCGCTTCGTGCTGCCCTACGACCAGGCCGCCGGCAACCTGACGAACCTGATCGTCACCCGCTCCGACGTGATCGCCAAGAACCGGGCCGGCGTGCAGGCGGTGGTCGATGCCGACGTGGCGCTGGTGGAAACGCTCAAGGCCGACAAGAACGTGTGGGTCGACGTGATCAACCAGAAGACCGGCCTGTCGAAGGAGGTCGCCGCCGCGGCGATCGCCAACGCCGAGCCGGATTACCGGATGCACCGGGGCAAGACGCTCGCGATCGCCGCGATGATGCGGGACCTGAAATACATCAGCCGCGACGTCTCGGCCGACGTCGAGACGCACATGGACTTCTCGTTCCTGGAGGCCGCCACCAAGAAGACCCGCGATGGCCTCGGCTACTGAGACCGCAGCCCTGCCGGAGGCGGCGCCGGCTCCCGCCCGCCGGCTGCCCCGGCGCCTCGTCGCCTTCGCCGAGAGGGCGGCCCTGCCGCTCCTTCTCGTCGCCGGCTGGGAGGCTTTTGCCCGCTCCGGCGCCCTGCCGGCGGCCCTGCTGCCGGCGCCGACCACCGTGCTGCATGCGCTCGGGGACTGGCTCCTTGGTCTCGACGAGAGCACCCAGACCTATTCCGGCCACTGGGTGCCGGATGCGCTGGCGAGCCTGACCCGGGTCGCCGCCGGCTACGCCATCGCTTCCGTCTCGGCGATCCTGATCGGAATCGCCATCGGCTGGTGGCGGCTCGTCGAGCGTACCGTCGAGCCGACGTTGCAGATGCTGCGGCCGATCCCGCCGGTCTCGTGGATCCCGCTCGCCATCATCTGGTTCGGCATCGCCGACAAGCCGGCGATCTTCCTGGTCTTCCTCGGCGCGTTCTTCCCCGTGCTGATGAACACCATCCACGGCGTGCGCGGGGTCGATCGCAACCTGATCCGGGCAGGCTCCATGATGGGCGCCTCCGAGCGCCAGCTCCTCACCGACATCGTGCTGCCGGCCGCCCTGCCGTCGATCTTCTCGGGCTTACGCATCGCCATCGGCTCGGCCTGGATGCTGACGGTGACGGCCGAGATGGTCGCGGTGAAGAGCGGGCTGGGCTACGTCCTGTGGGATTCCTACTACTTCCTGCGCTACGACATCGTGCTCGCCGCGATGATCTCGATCGGGCTGCTCGGCTACCTGTCCGATCTCGGCCTCAAGGCGCTGATGGCCTCGGTGCTGCACTGGCAGAAGGGCACGACGGTGCAGGGGCGGTGATCCGCCCCCTCCCCTCCTCCAGCTGCCCTTCCCCCAGCTGCCCTTCCCCGCAGAGAGTCCCATGAGCGCGATCGACCTCGCCGACGTCCAGAAAGTGTTTCGCGACCGCGACGGGCGCGACCTCGTGGCGGTGGACCGTACCCGAGCCACGATCGAGGCGGGCGAGTTTGTCTGCCTGCTCGGCCCCTCGGGCTGCGGCAAGTCCACCCTGCTCAACATGATCGCGGGCTTCGAGGCGCCGAGCGCCGGCGAGGTCCGGGTGGCGGGACGGCGCGTCGAGCGGCCGGGCGCCGACCGCGGCGTGGTGTTCCAGCAGCCGACGCTGATGCCCTGGCTCACCGTCATCGACAACGTCGCCTTCCACCTCAAGCTGAAGGGGGTGGCGAAGGTTGAGCGGCACGAGCGGGCGAAGACCTATATCGACCTCGTCGGACTCACCGGCTTCGAGCGGCATTATCCGGCGGAATTGTCCGGCGGCATGAGCCAGCGGGTCGGCATCGCCCGGGCGCTCCTGATGAACCCGGCGGTGATCCTGATGGACGAGCCCTTCGCCGCGCTCGACGCCCAGACCAAGATCGAGATGCAGGAGGAACTGGTCGCGATCTGGCAGCGGGTCGGCGCCACGGTCGTGTTCGTCACCCACTCGGTCGACGAGGCCCTGGTGCTGGCCAGCCGCATCGCCGTGATGAGTCGGCGCCCGGGCCGCATCCGCGAGTTCATCCCCTTCGATCTCGCCCGGCCGCGGGACGTTACGAGCCCGGACTTCAACGACATGAAGCGCCGCATCCTCGGGCTGATCCGCGAGGAATCGAGCCGCAAGGTGGCCGCGTGATGGAGGGCCGCGCGATGACCCGCCTCGGGATGCTGACCCCGTCGTCGAACACCCGGTTGGAGCCGGCGACGGCGGACCTGCTGCGCGACGCGCCCGCCGTCACCACGCATTTCTCGCGCTTTCGCGTCACCGAGATCACCCTCTCGGCGGCGGGGCTCGGGCAGTTCGACGAGGCGCCGATCCTGAACGCGGCCGCGCTCCTCGCCGATGCCAAGGTGGATGCGATCGCCTGGAACGGCACCTCGGCGGCGTGGCTGGGATTTGCCCGCGACGAGGCCCTGTGCGCCCGGATCACCGAGGTGACCGGCATCCCGGCGGCGACCGCGGTGCTGGGTTTTCGCGAGGCCTTCACCCGTGCCGGCATCCGGCGCGTCGGCCTCGTCACGCCCTATACGGGCGACGTGCAGGCGCGGATCCAGGCGAATTGGGGGGCGGCCGGGTTCGACTGCGCGGCCGAGCGCCATTGCGGGCTCTCCGACAACTTCTCCTTCGCCGAGGTGCCGGAGGCGGAGGTGGTCGCCATGGCCCGGGCGGTCGCGGCGGAGGGCGCGGAGGCGGTGGCGATCGTCTGCACCAACATGGCGGGGGCGGCGATGGTCGAGGATCTCGAGGCCGAGCTCGGGATCCCGGTCTTCGATTCGATTGCCGTCACCCTGTGGGCGGCCTTGCGCGCCGCGGGCGCCGAGCCTAACCGGATCACCGGCCAGGGCCGGCTGTTCCGGCTGTGAGAAGCTGATCGATCAGTCTCTGCGGACCCATCATCCTCCGCGTCATTCCGGGGCCGCGAAAGCGGAGCCCGGAATCCATAAACTCAGGTCATGCAGAATGAGGCGGAGCGCTCTCCGCCTTGTCCTGAACCATCCGCGGTTCTGGATTCCGGGTTCCGCTGCGCGGCCCCGGAATGACCAGGAGGGTGTCAATACGGCCAGAAAACACCCAGTAGCCTCCGATGCTTACCGGTCGGCCTTGCCGCCGCTGACCGTCAGCTCCAGGTAGCGGCGCGTCGTCGGCCGCACGAGGTCGGCCATTTTTTGGGCCATCGCCAGCTCCTCCTTCAGCGACATCTCGAAGGCGGGCAGCCGGGCGCTCTCGCCGGCTGCCTCGGCGAGCGTGATCAGCGCGTCGTAGGCCGCCGCCTCGTAATTCTCGAAGGCGCGGTTGGCGAAGGCGTTCTTCAGGATCTCGTCCTGGGCCGGAGTGTGGGCCAAAGCCGCCATGTTGCCCATGAAGCCGAGCACGCCCTCCTTGAGGGCCGACGGGCTCTCGGACATCGCCGCCAGGGCCTCGTCGAGCCGGTCGCGCTGGCCGTGCGTCTCGGTGATGTGCCGGCGGAGCGCCGCCTCCATGTCGGGGTAGCGCTCCAGGCGCTCGACCTGCCGCTCCATGATCTGGAGCGCCTGCAATTCGAGCGCGTGGGTGTTCTTCAGCGCGGTCACGTACAGCGAACGGACGTCCTCGGCCATCGCGGGGGCTCCTTGCCAGGGTTCGTGTGGGGCAGGTCTGTGCTGCCGGGCCAACGCCGCTCGCCAACGCCGGTTCGCGTTAGATACTCATACTGTGACAAAGTATCCGAGAAGGCCGGTCGGGGCAGGAACGCCCGGGAATGCCCGGCGTTGTCCGCCCTCCACGGCGAGGACATCGCCTCGCCCCTCTACTCAAGGGAGATCGCCATGACCGCGTCACCCCCTCCCGTGCCGCCCGGCAACCGCTCCGACAAGGGCCCGGGCAGCGCCGAGCGCGCCCCGACCGAGACCGGGCCGAAGGGCACGGGCCAGACCGCCGACCCGGACAAGGTCGGCCAGTCCGGCAATTCGAAGGTGAACACCACCCACCAGGGCCACCAGCAGGATCGGTGATCGCATGAGCACATCGGACAAGACCGACGCCGCCAACCGCCACCATGGCGGTCCCGGCAGCAGCCACCAGCGCCCCGACCGGCCCGACCCGACGGCCCATGCCGGCCCGAACCCGGGCGAGGCGACCAGCGACAGCCGCTCCCACGTCTCAGGCGGCGGCGGCGAGCGCGACCGGCACCACACCCACGATCCGGACCGCAAGGGTCACTCGCCGCGGTCGCATTGAACCGAGGGCGCCTGCACCCCGGAAAACACACCTTTCGTTAAGGGTGTTTCCCGTGAAACGCGGACGCGGGCGCCCTGATCCCGTCACGGCCTCAGCGCGATATCGCCAAGGTCGGGTCGCAAACGGGCATCCCTGACGAACCGCGTGCAGGGAGCCCGCTCGATGTCCAATCCGGTCCTTCTTCAGCCCGGCCTCACCCGCCGCGCCACCCTGCTCGGTGCGGCCCTCGCCGCCTGCACCGTTCGCAGCGCCTCGGCCGCCGAGGATGCGGTAGCCCGGCTGGCGCAGCTGGAGCGCCGCGACGGCGGCCTGCTCGGTGTCGAGGTGCGCGACACCGCCACCGGCCGCCGCTTCGGCCACCGGGCCGACGAGCGCTTCCCGATGTGCAGCACCTTCAAGGCGATCGCCGCCGCCGCGGTGCTGGCCCGGGCCGATGCGGGCCAGGACGACCTGAACCGCCGGATCGCTTACGGCCGCGATGCCCTCCTCAGCTACGCCCCGGTCACGACGAAGCAGGTCGAGACCGGCATGACCCTCGCCGAACTCTGTGCCGCCGCCGTGGTGTGGAGCGACAACACTGCCGCCAACCTGATGCTCGACACGCTCGGCGGGCCGGGCGGGATCACGGCCTTCGCGCGCGCCCACGGCGACACGGTCACCCGCCTCGACCGCACCGAGCCGACGCTCAACACCGCCATTGCCGGCGATGTCCGCGACACGACCAGCCCGGCGGCGATGGTCGGCCTCCTGGAGAACGTCCTGCTCGGCCGCGCCCTGTCGGCGGAGTCGCGCGCCCGGCTGATCGGCTGGATGCACGACAGCCCGACCGGGCTGAAGCGCGTGCGCGCCGGCCTGCCGGAGGGATGGCGCACCGCGGACAAGACCGGCACCGGCGACAACGGCACCGCCAACGTGGTGGCGCTGATCCACCGGCCGGACGGTGCGCCGATCCTCGCGGCGGTGTATCTCACCGGATCACCGGCCGAGCCCGCTGCCCGCGACGCCCTGCACGCGGAGATTGGCCGGCTGATCGCCCGGAGCTTTCCGGGCGCCTGACGGCCTCAAGCCCTCCGAAGCCCCATGTCGAAGACCACCCGCGCCACCCAAGTCCTCGCCCGCGCCGGCATCCCGCACAGCGTCCACGCCTACGAGTACGATCCGGAGGCGACCCGCATCGGCCTCCAGGCGGCGGAGGCGATGGGCGTGGCGCCGGGCGAGGTGTTCAAGACCCTGATGGCGGCGATCGACGGCAAGCCGGTCTGCGTGCTGGTGCCCTCCGACCGCGAGGTGTCGCTCAAGAAGCTCGCCGCCGCCTTCGCGGGGAAATCCGCCGCGATGATGCGCCCGGCCGATGCCGAGCGGCTGACCGGCTACCATGTCGGCGGCATCAGCCCGCTCGGGCAGAAGCGCGTAGTCCCGACCCTGGTCGACGCAGCCGCCCTCGCCCTCCCGGAGATCTTCGTCAATGGCGGCCAGCGCGGGCTGCAACTGCGGCTCAAGCCCGACGACCTCGTACGCGTGCTCCAGGCCCGGATCGAGGCGGTGACCTGACGGGAACGCAACGTTAACCACGATCCGCCAAGGCTCTGCGGCGAGATCGGCGATGGGGACGGGCGGATGGGTGACGGCGTGCGGTGGCTGGCAGGCCTGATCGTCCCGGGCCTCGTCGTCCTGGGCCTCGCGGGGCCGGCGAGTGCGGCCGACATGCCGGAGCCCGGCACCTGGCCGGTGCCGCGGCCCGCCCCGGCCCCACCCCCGGGCTCTTATACACATAG
>NZ_JBEXZS010000005.1:0-79163 GCF_040593685.1 Methylobacterium sp. EM32
CGACCCGCGGGCTCACCCCCGAGGAGTACCGCCGCAAGTGGGGCCTGCCGCACGACTACCCGATGGTCGCGGCCAACTACGCCGCCCAGCGCTCCGAACTCGCCAAGAATAGCGGCCTGGGGCGCCGTCGCAGCGCCTGATAGTCAGCCCGCCATCGTCTCGGGCGAAGGGGCTTCGGTCCGAACAAAGAAAAACCCCCGGATCTCTCGATCCGGGGGTTTTTCTCATGTCAGTAGTGCGTCAGGGCGTTCAGTGCGCCACCACCCCCGAGGCATCATCGTCCGACCGGGCGGGCGAGGCTTTCGGCAGCGGCTCGTCCCAGTCGATCGCCACCGGCATGCGCACCAGCGCCCGCTCCAGAACCTGGTCCATGCGCGAGACAGGGAAAATCTCGAGCCCGTTCTTCACGCTGTCGGGAATCTCCACCAAGTCCTTGGCGTTCTCCTCCGGGATCAGCACGATCTTGATGCCGCCCCGTAGAGCCGCCAGGAGCTTCTCCTTGAGGCCGCCGATCGGCAGCACCCGGCCGCGCAGCGTCACCTCGCCGGTCATGGCGATATCGCGGCGCACCGGGATGCCGGTGATGACCGAGACGATCGCCGTCGCCATGGCGATGCCAGCCGACGGCCCGTCCTTCGGGGTCGCCCCCTCCGGCACGTGGACGTGGATGTCCCGGCGCTCGAACAGCGGCGGCTCGACGCCGAAATCGACGGCCCGCGAGCGGACGTAGGACGCCGCCGCCGAGATCGACTCCTTCATCACGTCGCGCAGGTTGCCGGTGACCGTCATCTTGCCCTTGCCGGGCATCATGACGCCTTCGATCGTGAGCAGCTCGCCCCCGACCTCGGTCCAGGCCAGACCCGTGACCACGCCGACCTGATCGTCGCTCTCGACCTCGCCATAGCGGAACTTCGCCGGGCCGAGGAAGGTGTCGAGGTTCTCGGCCGAGACCGTCACGCTCTTCACTCCCGAGATCAGGATCTCCTTCACCGCCTTGCGGATCAGGTTCGAGATCTCACGCTCCAGGTTCCGCACGCCCGCCTCGCGGGTGTAGCGGCGGATCAGGAGCATCAGGCCGTCATCGGTGATCGACCACTCCTTCGGCTCGAGGCCGTGCTTCTTCAGCGCGCCGGGCATCAGGTGCTTGCGCGCGATCTCGACCTTCTCCTCCTCGGTGTAGCCGGCGATGCGGATCACCTCCATCCGGTCCAGGAGGGCCGGCGGGATGTTGAGGGTGTTGGCCGTCGTCACGAACATCACGTTCGACAGGTCGTAATCGACCTCAAGGTAATGGTCGTTGAAGGTCGCGTTCTGCTCCGGATCCAGCACCTCGAGGAGCGCCGCCGACGGGTCGCCGCGGAAGTCCATGCCCATCTTGTCGATCTCGTCGAGCAGGATGAGCGGGTTCGAGGTCTTGGCCTTGCGCATCGACTGCACGATCTTGCCGGGCATCGAGCCGATATAGGTCCGCCGGTGACCGCGGATCTCGGCCTCGTCGCGCACGCCGCCGAGCGACATGCGGACGAACTCGCGTCCCGTGGCCTTGGCGATCGACTTGCCCAGCGAGGTCTTGCCGACGCCGGGCGGTCCGACGAGGCAGAGGATCGGGCCGGTGAGCTTGTTGGCGCGCTGCTGCACCGCCAGGTACTCGACGATCCGCTCCTTGACCTTGTCGAGGCCGAAGTGGTCGGCATCGAGCATCGCCTGCGCGCCCGGCAGGTCCTTCTTGATCTTCGAGCGCTTGCCCCACGGAATGCCGAGCATCCAGTCGAGGTAGTTGCGCACGACCGTCGCCTCGGCCGACATCGGCGACATCTGGCGCAGCTTCTTCAGCTCGGCCAGCGCCTTGTCCCGCGCCTCCTTGGACAGCTTGGTCTTCTCGATCTTGTCCTCGAGCTCGGCCAGCTCGTCGCGGCCGTCCTCGTCGCCGAGTTCCTTCTGAATGGCCTTCATCTGCTCATTCAGGTAGTACTCGCGCTGGGTCTTCTCCATCTGCCGCTTGACGCGGGTGCGGATGCGCTTCTCGACCTGCAGCACCGAGATCTCGCTCTCCATCAGCGAGAGCACGCGCTCCAGCCTTTGGGCGACGGTCGGGATCTCGAGGATCGCCTGCTTGTCGGAGATCTTGACCGCGAGGTGCGACGCGACCGTGTCGGCGAGCTTCGAGGGCTCGTCGATCTGGATCACCGCCGAGACCACCTCGGGCGAGATCTTCTTGTTGAGCTTGACGTAGTTCTCGAACTCCGAGATCACCGAGCGGGCGAGCGCCTCGGCCTCGATCTTGTCGCCGAGATCGTTCGGCAGCACCTCGGCGTCGGCGGCGTAGTACTCGTCCGAGCGGACGAAATCCTGGATCTTGGCCCGGCCGCCGCCCTCCACCAGCACCTTCACGGTGCCGTCGGGGAGCTTGAGCAGCTGCAGGACGCTCGCCAGGGTGCCGATGGTGTAGATCGCGTCGGTGGCCGGGTCGTCGTCGGTGGCGTTGACCTGGGTTGCGAGCAGGATGTGACGGTCGGTGCGCACCGCCTCCTCGAGGGCCCGGATCGACTTCTCGCGGCCGACGAAGAGCGGCACGATCATGTGCGGGAAGACCACGATGTCGCGCAGCGGCAGGACCGCGTAGGTCCCGCTCGTGCCGGGGACGACGGGCTGGCGCGATTTCGGCTGGGTCATTGACTGACTTCCTTGTGTGGTGACGCCCAGATCCCTCCCCTCATGGAAGGGGAAAGCAGGAGGAACGCTGGGGGCCGACCGGGCCGCGGGGGTCGGAAACGAGAGAGCGGCCGGGTCGCGGCACCGCACCTCGATTCGGTGAGCATGCGGCCGCCGCGTTGACTCTCAGGTGGCTCCTTCGGGCGCCGCTTTCAAGCACCATGCCACCCGGCCGCATCCGGGCCACTCTCACAACAAAGGCCGCCGTTTTCGCGGCGGCCTCCAGGTCACAATCAGGCGCTGGCGCTCGCCGGCGCGTCCTTGCCGCGGTCGCCATGGATGTAGAGCGGCCGCGACTTGCCGTCGACGACCTCCGGCCCGATCACTACCTGTTCGACCGAGTCGAGGCCGGGCAGGTCGTACATCGTCTCGAGCAGGATGCTCTCAAGGATCGAGCGCAGGCCGCGGGCGCCGGTCTTGCGCTCGATCGCCTTGCGGGCGACGAGGCTCAGCGCCTCCTCCTGGAACGTCAGGTCGACGTTCTCCATCTCGAACAGGCGCTGGTACTGCTTGACCAGCGCGTTCTTCGGCTCTTGCAGAATCCGCTTCAGCGCGGTCTCGTCGAGGTCCTCAAGGGTCGCCAGGACCGGGAGACGGCCGACGAATTCGGGGATCAGGCCGAACTTCAGCAGGTCCTCGGGCTCGACGTTCCGGAAGATCTCGCCGGTGCGACGGTCGTCCGGGGCCTGGACGGTGGCGCCGAAGCCGATCGAGGTGCCCTTGCCGCGGGCCGAGATGATCCGCTCCAGCCCCGCGAAGGCGCCGCCGCAGATGAACAGGATGTTGGTCGTGTCGACCTGCAGGAATTCCTGCTGCGGATGCTTGCGCCCGCCCTGCGGCGGCACACTGGCGACCGTACCCTCCATGATCTTCAGGAGGGCCTGCTGCACGCCTTCGCCCGACACGTCGCGGGTGATCGACGGGTTGTCCGACTTGCGCGAGATCTTGTCGATCTCGTCGATGTAGACGATGCCGCGCTGCGCCCGCTCGACGTTGTAATCGGACGCCTGGAGCAGCTTGAGGATGATGTTCTCGACGTCCTCGCCGACGTAACCGGCCTCGGTCAGCGTCGTGGCGTCGGCCATCGTGAACGGCACGTCGAGGATGCGCGCCAGGGTCTGGGCCAGAAGCGTCTTGCCCGACCCGGTCGGGCCGATCAGCAGGATGTTGGACTTCGCCAGCTCGACGTCGTTGTGCTTGGTCGCGTGCGCCAGGCGCTTGTAGTGGTTGTGCACAGCCACCGACAGGACCTTCTTGGCAAAGTCCTGCCCGATGACGTAGTCATCCAGAACCCGCCGAATCTCCTTCGGGGTCGGTACGCCGTCCCGCGACTTCACCAGCGAGGACTTCGACTCCTCACGAATGATGTCCATGCACAGCTCGACGCACTCATCGCAGATGAAGACGGTCGGGCCCGCGATCAGCTTGCGAACCTCGTGCTGGCTCTTGCCGCAGAACGAGCAGTACAGCGTGCTCTTCGAGTCGTTGCCGCCAGCCTTGCTCATATGGGTCTCCAAGTCCCCGATCGGTCCCGCCCCGGGGGCACGACCGCATCGCTTTTAGATAGTGGCGCCCGGCTAAAGAAACAGTCACCGCCCCCCGCGCGCCGAGCGCCCGACGCAGAATCGCGATGCAACCACGCGGCCACCGCCGGATCAATCCCACGGATGCGACAGGCTTCCGCCAAATGGCCGCATCGGGGATCCGCCTTCCGGAGCGGTGACCTCCCGCCGGACGGTTCCGCATGCGGAACCGTCCGGCGGGAGACCCTGTCGTCAGGCCTGCGCCGGGGCCTCGGCCCGCTTCTGGAGCACCTCGTCGATCAGGCCCCACTCCTTGGCCGCGTCGGCGGTCATGAAGTTGTCGCGCTCCAGGCCCTGCTCGATCGCCTCGTACTCACGGCCGGTGTGCTTCACGTAGATCTCGTTGAGGCGACGCTTCAGGGCCTCGATCTCGCGGGCGTGGATGAGGATGTCGGTGGCCTGGCCCTGGAAGCCGCCGGAGGGCTGGTGCACCATGATCCGGGCGTTCGGCAGGGCGAAGCGGTGGCCGGCCTCGCCGGCGGCCAGCAGCAGCGAGCCCATCGAGGCGGCCTGGCCGACGCAGAGCGTGGCGACCGGGCAGCGGATGAACTGCATCGTGTCGTAGATCGACAGGCCGGAGGTGACCACGCCGCCCGGCGAGTTGATGTAGAAGGAGATTTCCTTCTTCGGATTCTCCGCCTCGAGGAACAGCAGCTGCGCCACGATCAGCGACGCGGAATAGTCCTCGACCGGGCCGGTCAGGAAGATGATGCGCTCGCGCAACAGGCGCGAATAAATGTCGAAGGCGCGTTCGCCGCGACTCGACTGCTCGACCACCATCGGGACGAGCGCGCTGTTGTAATAGTCGACCGGATCTCTCATCTCAGTGGCCCTCTGAACGGAACCCGGCCGCCTCGGGGCGGCCGGGGTAGCGGCGGAAACGAACGACCTCGCAGGCCCCGTCCCCGCCGCCCGTTCGGGGCCGGACGAGGATCAGGCCGGGTTGGACTCACCCGCGGGAGCAGCCTCGGCCGTCTCGGCCTTGGGCGATTCGCCCTTGCTGCCGTCCTCGGCGTCGTCCTCGTCGGCGAACAGCGCCTCCTTGGAGACGGGCTCCTCGACCAGTTTGACCTGACCGAGGACGTGGTCAACCACCTTCTCCTCGAACAGCGGGGCACGCAGCTCGGCGAGCGCCTGCGGGGTCTTGCGGTAGAAATCCCAGACCTGCTGCTCCTGGCCGGGGAACTGACGGACGCGGGCGATCAGGGCCTGATTCACCTCGTCGTCCGAGACCTTGATATCGGCGCTCTCGCCGGCCTGCGCAAGCACCAGACCGAGGCGCACGCGGCGCTCGGCGATCCGGCGGTACTCCTCGCGCGCCTTCTCCTCCGTGGTGTCCTCGTCCTCGAAGGTCTTGCCGCGGTTCTTCAGGTCCTGCTCGACCTGGGCCCATACGGCGGCGAATTCCTGGTGGACGAGGCTCGGGGGCAGCTCGAAGGAGTAGCGGCTGTCGAGGGCGTCGAGCAGGCCCTTCTTCAGCTTCTGGCGCGAGGCCGCCTCGTATTCGCGGCCCATGGTGGTGCGCACGGCGTCCTTGAGGGCGTCGAGCGAGTCCATGCCGAAATTCTTGGCGAGCTCGTCGTCGATCGTCAGCTCACCCGGGGACTGGATGGCCTTCACGGTCACGTCGAACTCGGCCTCCTTGCCGGCGAGGTGCGCGGCGCCGTAATTCTCCGGGAAGGTGACCTTGACCAGGCGCTCGTCGCCGACCTTGGCGCCGAGGAGTTGGTCCTCGAAGCCCGGGATGAAGGTGTTCGAGCCGAGGTCGAGGTTGATGTCCTCGCCGGTGCCGCCCTCGAACGGGGTGCCGTCGATCCGGCCGGTGAAGTTGATGGTCAAGCGGTCACCCGACTCGGCGTACTGCCCCTCGGGACGATCCGTGAACGGGCGGTTGGCCGAGGCCATCCGCTCGATCGTCTCGTTGACTTCCTCGTCGGAGGGGGTGACGACCTGCTTGGTCAGGCTCACATCCGAGAGGTCGACGAGGTCGAAGCTCGGCATCACCTCGAGGGCGACCTTGAACGAGAGATCGCCCTTGGCGTCGAGCGCCTTCTCGATCTCGTCCTTGTCCTCGGGCATCTGGACCTGGGGCTCGAGCGCGAGCTTGAGCTTGTTGTCCTCGACGATCTTCTGGTTGGCCTCGGTGACGGCGTTCTGGACGACGTCGGCCATCACGGAGCGGCCATAGACCTTGCGCAGGTGGGCGACCGGCACCTTGCCCGGGCGGAAGCCCTTGATCTGCACCTTGCCCTTGATCCCGTCGAGCTCGGTCGCCAGCCGGCTCTCCAGCTCGGCCGCGGGCAGGACCACCTGGAATTCGCGCTTGAGCCCCTCGGCCTTGGTCTCGGTCACCTGCATCGTCGTCATTCCGCCTTGCACCTTCGAATCCGGCTTGGCCGCGGGCCCGGACGGCGGCTGCCGTGCGACGGGACCGTCAGGACAAGGAGCCGGCCCTGCTGCTTGAACCCAATCCGTCGTGTCGCCTGGCGGAGGTGGTGCGGGCGGAGGGGCTCGAACCCCCACGACTCTCGTCACTGGAACCTAAATCCAGCGCGTCTACCAATTCCGCCACGCCCGCGACGCTCGCGCCCGAGGCCATACGCGCCCGGGCGCGGCTCTATAGCATGGTGTATCGGCCACGCAGCAAGAATTTTAGGCCACGCCTCGCCCCGCGCCGGCAGCCCGGCTACAAGGCGGGTCCGCCCGGGGACCGCTCGTGCCCGAAGCGAAAACGATCGCCGTTCAGCGAGGTGCCATGCCGTCGTCCCTGCCGCCCTCGCGCCGCGCGCTGCTCGCCGGCGCCGCCCTCTCCCTCGCGCCGGCGCTCGCCCGGGCGCAGGGCGGCACGCCTTCCCAGCCGGCGCCGGGAGCGGCGGAGGGCAAGCGCCTGACGGCCCTCCCCGCCAGGGCGCGGATCAAGCCGGAGCCGGCGCCCGAGACCCCGGTCTGGGCCTTCGACGGACAAGCGGCGCCGCCGGTCTTGCGCGTCAAGTTCGGCGAGGCCGTCCGCCTGCGGCTGGAGAACAAGACCGAGCGGCCGCTGTCGCTCCACTGGCACGGGGTGCGCAACCGCAACGCCATGGACGGGGTCGGCGGGGTCACCCAGAGCCCGGTCGCGCCGGGGGCGAGCTTCCTCTACGAGTTCACCCCGCCGGATGCCGGCACCTTCCTGATCCGCCCGCTCGTCGTCGGCGGGTCGAGCGAGCCCGCCGGGCGGGGGCTCGCCGGCCTCCTGGTGGCCGAGGAGGCGAAGGCCCCGGTCGTCGACCGCGACGTGCCGCTGATCCTGCAGGATTGGCGCCTGGAGGCCGACGGGACGCTCGCGCCCTTCGGGCAGGTCGCCTTCGCGGCGAGTTCCGGCCGGCTCGGCAACGCGCTCACCGTCAACGGCAAGCCGGCGCCGGAGGTGATCGAGGCCGCACCCGGCACCCGGTTGCGGCTTCGCCTCGCCAATGCCTGCAACGCCCGGGCGACCCGGATCCGCTTCGACGGCCTCAAGGCCTGGGTGGCGGCGGTGGACGGGCAGCCAACCGACACCTTCGAGCCCCTGCGGGCCACCCTCCCCTTCCAGCCCGGCACCCGCTACGACATCCTCCTCGACGTGCCGGCAGCCTCCGAGCCGGCGGGCGCCGTGGTGGCGCTGATCGGGCCGGGCATGCCCCTCGCCCGCATCGTCGCGAAGGGCGAGCCGGTCGCCGCCCGGCCCGCCGTGGCGCCGATCGGCGAGAACAAGCTGCTGCCGCCGGAGATCAAGCTGCAGAACGCCTTCCGGCGCGACATCGCCATCGCGGGCGGCGCGGTGTTCGACAAGGGAAAGCCCGAGGCGGCCCCCAGCTTCACCGGCGACCCGACACGGATCTGGACGCTGAACGGCGCCGCCGGCCGGGCGGAGAACCCGCCCCTGTTCTCGGTCAAGCGCAACACGGCGGTGGTGCTGGCGATCACCAACACGACCGCCTTTCCGCAATCGCTGCACCTGCACGGCCACGTCTTCCGGCTGCTGCACCCCCTCGACGACGGCTGGGAGCCCTACTGGCTCGACACCTTCCAGCTGCTAGAGGGCCGCACCGCCCGCATCGCGTTCCTGGCCGACAATCCCGGCCGCTGGTTGTTGAGCGCGACGGTTCTGGAGCGGTTCGATACCGGCCTGTGGGGCTGGTTCGAGGTGAGCTGAGAGCCTGCCCGGGCCGGCTCCTCGCCGGCCCGAAACTGCGTCCGGCGGTCGCAGGTCGGCCACCGGATGAACGAAGGCCACGCTCGCGGCGATGTATTCAAGTCCTTGCCGGCACCCGTTTTACCGGCGCTTGCTCCGAGCTTGGCAGCAATTCGATCAAGAGAATGTGTTAACGTGGGCCAATGCATCGGCGGGATGCTTGGAGCATGCTGGCGCACCCGCAGCGCAAAAATGGGCTGCAGCGCATCGATGAGGTTCCCAGCATGGAACATCAGCCGCTTCGCCACATCCGTGACATCGCCGACGTCGAGACGATCCCGGCCCTGCTCGAAGGGCGCCGGGCCCGGCTTGAGCGCTTCGCCGAGATCCTCGAACGCGATCCGGGCCGCAGCTTCATCACCCTGGAGGAGATCGAGTTCGTGCCCCGCAAGCAGCGGGCGGCGATCCGGGCCGACAACTCGCCGCTCGCCTTCGCCTATGCCGACCCGGTCCTGCGGGCGAGCGGGCTTTCCGGCGACACCTTCGGGGAAGCGCGCAGCTTCTTCGAATTGAGCACCGGCGAGGCCCACAACCTGCTCTGCTCGTGCGTGAACGGGCGCACCGTCAAGGCCGGGCCGACCGCCAAGCGCTTGCGCCGCCTCGCCACCCGTCGGCCCGGCCTGTGGCTCGCCTATGGCTGCGCCGCCGGCTTCGTCGCCCTGCCGGGGGCGATGTACCTGTTCGGCTAAAGCGCAGCCACAACGGAAAAAGGCCGCCCTTCGCAGGCGGCCTTTTTCATGCTGCACAACGCAGCCCTCGGGACCAATCGATCCCGCGCAGGATCGTCAGATCCTGCACAAGATCACTTGATCTTGGTCTCCTTGAACTCGACGTGCTTGCGCGCGATCGGGTCGTACTTCTTGAACGACAGCTTGTCGGTCTTCGTCCGCGAGTTCTTCTTCGTGACGTAGAAGTAGCCGGTATCGGCGGTCGAGAGCAGCTTGATCTTGATGGTGACGGCCTTGGCCATGGCGCGACCTCTTCTGGATGATGGGTGTTGCGCCCGGAGGACCGAAACGCAAAACGGCCGGGCAGGCCCGGCCAGAACGCGGCGCCTTCCTGCCCCATCGCCTCCCGGGCGTCAAGCCCGGGCGACCGTGGGCCGCGGTCCAGAGGCTGAGGTCCAAGGGCTGAGGTCAAGGCGCAGCCCGGACCATCCGCCCGCCAACCACCGCAAGATAGGCGACGAACAGCAGCGCCAGCGACCAGGCGAAGCCGTGCGGCGAGGCGAGGTCCATGCCACCGCCGACCAGCGGCGGTCCCAGCACCAGTCCGATATTGTAGAGCACCAGGAAGGCCGCGTTGGCCCCGGCGAGCGCCGCGCCGTCGAAGCGGGCGCCGAGATGCGCGAGCCCAACGGTGTAGAGCGTGCCGGCGATGCCGCCCCAGGCGAACAGGATCGCGGCAAGCAACCAGGGATCCTCGGCCCCGAGCGGCAGGGCGGCGGCCCCGACCGCGCCGAGGAAGGCGGCGGCGAGCAGCACCCGGCGCTTGTCGACCTTGTCGGCGAGGAGGCCCACGGGAATCTGGAACAGCACGTTGCCGAGCGCCGCGAGGCTGACGAGACCCGCCGCCTGCTCCGCGGTGAGGCCGAGCCGTAACCCGTAGATCGGCAGGATGGCGAAGCCCCCGGTCTCGACCGCGCCGTAGACGAGGGCCGCCAGCGTCGCCGAGGGCGCGACCCGCAGATAGCCGAGGAAGCCCCGCCCGCCCTTGTGCGGGATTTCCGGCGAGAGCCCACGGGCCATGACGAGGGGCAAAGCCCCGGCGCAGAACAGGGCCGCGCCGGCGAGATAGGGTGCCCAGCCGGTGGTGCCGAGGACGCGCAGCAGGCCCGGGCCGATGGCGAAGCCGAGGGCCAGCACCGTGGCGTAGACCCCCATCACCAGGCCGCGCCGCGCCGGCGGCGCCGCCTGGTTGATCCAGAATTCGGAGAGGACGAACAGCACGCCGAGCGCCGCCGAGAACACGAAACGCAGCGGGAACCACCAGGCGAAATCATGGATCGCCCGGAAGCCGAGGAGCGCCAGCGCCCCGACCGCGATGGCGCCGAGCAGCAGCGGCATCACGCCGAGGCGCGCCGCCACCCGCGGCACGAAGGGCAGGACGACGATGCTCGCCACCCCGGCGATCGCCGTGTTGACGCCGATCCAGGTGTTGGACAGGCCCATCCGCTCCATCTCGAGCGAGAGCAGCGGGATCGACAGGCTGAGCCCGATGCCGACCACCGCCACGCAGGCGATGGCGGCCGCGATGGCCGCGAGGCGCGCCGCGTCGAACTCGGAAGCGGGGGTGGTGGGGGTCATGATGGGGCCGGCCGTGAGGGCCGGCCCGTATGGAACACGCGGGCTCGGAAGGCCACCCCTGCCGTTACAGCTCTTCGCGCGTATGCTCGCCGTCGACATCGCGAAAGAACGGCACCGGCAGCATCGGGCTGAACCCCGCCGCGAGCCGCGCCTCCAGCTCGTCGAGCACGATTCCGGTGATGCGCGGCAAGTCGAGCTTGCGCGCCGCCGCGAGATCGACCCAGGCGAGCTCGGTCAGTTCCGAATCGGGACCGACGACGCCGGGGGTCTCGGCCACCACCGCCTCGCGGTCGACGGCGAAGAAGCGGGTGTCGAAGCGCTTGGGCCGGGAAGGCGGGGTGATCGCCCGGGCGACGAATTGCAGCAATTCGAGGTCGGGCATCACCCCGGCCTCGCGGAAGGCAGACCAGGCGCCGGGCGGGGCCGTCTCCGGCGGGCCGTAATCGAGGGAGCCGATCATCAGCCCGGTCTCCTCGTAGGTCTCGCGGATCGCCGCCAGCGCCAGCACCCGGCCGAGATGGAACAGCGGCGGGTGGACCCGCTCGGCCAGGGCGGCTTCAGCGCGGTCGTTGAGGGTGCCGGCCACCGGCATCGAGCGGTCGCCGAGCTCGATCCGGCCGCCGGGGAACACGAACAGGCCGGGCATGAACTTGTGGCCGGCATGCCGCCGGCCCATCAGCACCTTCGGCGCGTCGCCGGAGCGGTCGAGGATGATCAGCGTCGCGGCGTTGCGGATCCGCAGCGGCCGCGTCTTCCGCTCAGGAGCCGATGCTCCGTCCGTCGGTCCTGCCATCCCGCGTCTCCGTCTCAACCTCGGCCGGACCGTCCTTGGCCCGAGCCTGGGCGCGGCGTATCGCGGAAAAGCCGTGCATGCCAAGGGCATATTGCAGCCCGACCACCGCCCCCTTGGTCGGCTGGAGCAGCGCGAGCGAGGCGATCAGCGCCAGGCCGGGCCAGAAGGTCATCTGAAACCACAGCGGCACATCGAGGCGCATCTCGGTCTCGAGGATCCCGATGCCGGCGAGATGGCCGACGACGAAGATGACGAGGTAGGGCGGCAGGTCGTCGGCGCGGTGGTGGTGCAGCTCGGTCCCGCAGGCCTCGCAGGTCTCCCGCACCTTGAGGAAACGGCCGAACAGCCGGCCCTCACCGCAATGCGGGCAGCGATTGCGAAAACCCCGCCACATCGCCAGCGCCCAGGAGGGAGCCGTGCCCGAAGGGGCGGCGGGCTCGGCGGCGGGGCCGGCGTGGATCTCGATCATGCGCGTCTCCCGCGGCGCTTGGTCAGGCTGTCCCGGTTCGGCGGGGCGGGCCGGCCCCGGCGCGGGCCGCCGCGGGCCGGGCCGGGGGCAGACACCCGGCCACCGCCGGCGATCGCGAAGCGCAGGGCGCCTGCCACCGGCGCGGCCTCCATCAGCTCCACCTCGACCTTGTCGCCGAGGCGGAAGGTCTGGCGGGTGCGCTCGCCGACGAGGGCGTGGCGGCCCTCCTCGTGGCGAAAATACTCGGCGCCAAGCGTCGATATCGGCACGAATCCGTCGGCGCCGGTCTCGTCGAGCTTGATGAACAACCCCGAGCGGGTCACGCCGGAGACCTGGCCGGAGAAGGTCGCGCCGACCCGGTCGGCGAGATGGTGAGCAATCAGACGGTCGATCGTCTCGCGCTCCGCCGCCATGGCACGGCGCTCGGCGGCCGAGATCTGCTGACCGATCTGAGCCAGGTCCCCGCCCTCCATGTCCGGCGGCAGGCCGTCGGCGCCGAGGCGCAGCGCCCGGATCAGGGCGCGGTGCACGATGAGGTCGGCGTAGCGCCGGATCGGCGAGGTGAAGTGGGCGTAGCGGCGAAGCGCCAGGCCGAAATGCCCGGCATTGTCCGAGGCGTAGACCGCTTGCGCCTGCGAGCGTAGCACCACCTCGTTGAGGAAGAGCTGGTGCTCGCTGCCCTCGACCATGCCGAGGATGCGGTTGAACAGAGCGGGCCGGAGGTTGGCCTCCTTCGGCAGCTTCAGGCCGATCGAGGCCATGACCTCGCCGAGGGCCCGCATCTTCTCCAGAGAGGGCTCGTCGTGGACGCGGTAGATCAGCGGCTGGCTCTTCGCCTCCAGGATCTCGGCCGCCGCGACGTTGGCCTGGATCATGAACTCCTCGATCAGCCGGTGCGCCTCCAGGCGCTCCGGCACGATCACCCGGTCGACCCCGCCCTCGGCGTTGAGGATCACCTTGCGCTCGGGCAGGTCGAGGGCGAGCGGTCCCCGTGCGTCGCGAGCCGCGGCGAGCACCCGGTAGGCATCCCAGAGCGGGCGGAGCACCGGCTCCAGGATCGGGCCCGTCACCTCGTCGGGCCGGCCGTCGATCGCGGCTTGCGCCTGCGCGTAGGCGAGCTTCGCGCTCGAGCGCATCATCACGCGGTGGACGCTGTGGCGCAGCTTGCGGCCCTCCGCCGTCACGGTCATGCGGATTGCGAGCGCCGGCCGGTCCTGGCCGGGGCGCAGGGAGCAGAGGTCGTTCGAGATCCGCTCGGGCAGCATCGGCACCACCCGGTCGGGGAAGTAGACCGAGTTGCCGCGCACCAGCGCCTCGCGGTCGAGGGCGGTGCCGGGCCGGACATAGGCCGCGACATCGGCGATCGCCACCGTGACGACGAACCCGCCCGGATTGGTCGGATCGGGATCCGGCACCGCCATCACGGCGTCGTCGTGGTCCTTGGCATCCGGCGGATCGATGGTGACGAGGGGCAGGTCGCGCCAATCCTCACGACCCTCGAGATCGACCTCGCGGGCAGATTCGGCCTCCGCCAGCACCTCGCGCGGGAAGACGTGCGGGATGCCGTGGGCGTGGATGGCGATCAGGCTGACCGCCTTCTCGGAGCCGAGGCTGCCGAGGCGCTCCTTGACGCGGCCCTGCGTCAGCCCGAACCGGTCCTCGCGGCCGAGGGTCACGGTGACGAGGTCGCCGTCCAGCGCCTCGCCCTCCCCGCCCGGCGGCACCGCGATCTCGCGGCCTTGCGCCTTCTTGTCGACGGGCACGATCCGCCCGCCGCCGGTCGGCAGCGCCCGGAACACGCCGAGCGTCTCGGCCTTGTTGCGGCCGATCACCTTGATGACCCGGCCGAGATAGCGCCCGGGCGTGTCACCGTCGGGCTCGATCTTCAGGAGCGCCCGGTCGCCGGTACCGGGGGCCGGCCCGTCGGCGCGGCGCCCGCGCGGCATCAGCACGGTGATGAGAGGAGCGGGCCCGGCCTCCGGATCCCAGTTCGCCGGCCGCGCGACCAGCTCGCCGTCGCGGTCGCGACGGGTGTCGATGTCGGCGACGACGACCGGCGGCAGGCGTCCGGCCTTGCGCAGGCCGGCGCGGTCTTTCTCGATCGCGCCGTCCTCCTGCATCTCCTTGAGCAGGCGCTTCAGCTCGATCTTGTCCGCGCCCTTGATGCCGAAGGCCTGGGCGATCTCGCGCTTGCCGACCTTCTGGGGCGAGTCCTCGATGAAGGCGAGCACGGCCTCGCGGGTGGGCAGGACGGCGTGCGCCGGCTTCGGAAGGATGCCCTTGGGGTGAGTGCCCTTGGGATGAATGCGCTTGGCCAACAGCTCGACTCGGGGAGGACGTGCAAGACGACCCCGGCCGGCGGCCAGGGACTCTGCTTCATAATATGGGATGCGCCGGGGGACCGAGCAACGCCGGCCGCCGTTCAACCGGTGGACGCCGACTTGCGCACCCGGTCGATGGCGGCGTCGACGTCGAAGCCGGGGCCTGTCAGGTCGTCGAGGGGGAGGGGGCAGGATTGCGGCATCGTGAGCGAGACCTGCGTCTCGTCCGGCCGCAGGTCCGGCGCCTCAGCCTCGCGGACGGCCAGCGTCCAGATCCCGTCGAGCTTGAGGGCGGAGAGGTCCTGGCCCCCGAGGCGTCCGTGCAGGTCCACCGCCTCGCGGCGCCAAGCGGCGGTGCGGGCCTCGTCGGCGATCAGCGCGGACTTGACCAGGGTGGCGAGGAGCGTGCGCAGGGTCACGGCGGGGGAGGTCGGATCGGTCATCGGGGCTTCGGACTGTCTCGCGGCCGTGCCGCAAGCCCGATGCCAAAAAAGGAGGGGGCCGGATCGCTCCGGCCCCCCTGTCTCTTGCTCGCAGCGCGTCCGGCTCAGAGCGAGTAGTAGTTCACGAACTCGATCGGGTGCGGGGTCATCTCGTACCGCATCACCTCGGTCATCTTCAGCTCGATGAACGAGTCGATGAAGTCGTCGTTGAACACGCCGCCGGCCTTGAGGAACTCGCGATCGGCGTCGAGGCTGTTGAGCGCCTCACGGAGCGAGCCGCACACGGTCGGGATCTCCTTGAGCTCCGCCGGGGGCAGGTCGTAGAGATCCTTGTCCATGGCCGGACCGGGATCGATCTTGTTGTTGATGCCGTCGACGCCGGCCATCAGCATGGCGGCGAAGGCGAGGTAGGGATTCGCCATCGGATCGGGGAAGCGGACCTCGACGCGCTTGGCTTTCGGCGAGGTCGTCCACGGAATCCGGCACGAGGCCGAGCGGTTGCGGGCCGAGTAGGCCAACAGCACCGGCGCCTCGTAGCCCGGGACCAGGCGCTTGTAGGAGTTGGTCGACGGGTTGGTGAAGGCGTTGAGCGCCTTGGCGTGCTTGATGATGCCGCCGATGTACCACAGGCACTCTTGGCTGAGGTCGGCGTACTTGTTGCCGGCGAAGACCGGCTTGCCGTCCTTCCAGATCGACTGGTGGACGTGCATGCCCGAGCCGTTGTCGCCGTAGACCGGCTTCGGCATGAAGGTCGCCGTCTTGCCGTAGCTCTGGGCGACGTTGTGGATGCAGTACTTGTAGATCTGCATCTGGTCACCCATCAGGGTGAGCGTGTCGAACTTCATGCCCAGCTCGTGCTGAGCGGACGCGACCTCGTGGTGGTGCTTCTCGACCTTGACGCCCATGGACTGCATGGCGGCGAGCATCTCGCCGCGCATGTCCTGGGCCGAATCCTGCGGCGGGACCGGGAAGTAGCCGCCCTTGATCTGGACGCGGTGGCCGAGGTTGCCGCCCTCGTACTCGGTCTGGCCGTTGATCGGCAGCTCAACCGAATCCAGCTTGAAGCCGGTGTGATACGGGTCGGCGGAGAAGCGCACGTCGTCGAAGACGAAGAACTCGGCCTCGGGGCCGACGAAGATGGTGTCGCCGATGCCGCTCGCCTTGACGAAGGCCTCGGCCTTCTTGGCGATGCCGCGCGGATCGCGGCCGTAGGGCTCGCCGGTGACTGGCTCGAGCACGTCGCAGACGATCGACATGGTCGAGGCCGAGAAGAACGGATCCATGCAGGCCGTCGCCGGGTCCGGCATCAGCAGCATGTCGGACTCGTTGATCGCCTTCCAGCCGGCGATCGACGAACCGTCGAACATCGTGCCCTCGGCGAAGATGTCCTCGTCGACCAGCGACACGTCGAAGGTGACGTGCTGCCACTTGCCCCGCGGATCGGTGAAGCGGAAGTCGACGTACTTGACGTCGTTTTCCTTGATTTCCTTGAGGACGTCCGTCGCGGTCTTAGACATTCTCGTCTGATCCCTTCCTAGAACGGGGTTTTGGCCGCCATGAAGCCGCGGTCCTGGGGGTCAGGCCGCGGTTTTCGTCGCTGCAGAGAAGGCCGTACCGTCAGATCGCGTCCTGGCCGGTCTCGCCGGTGCGGATGCGGATCGCTTCCTCGATCGAGGAGACGAAGATCTTGCCGTCGCCGATGCGGCCGGTCTGGGCCGACTTGCGTATCGCCTCGACGGCGCCGTCCACCAGCGTGTCGGGCAGCACGATCTCCAGCTTCACCTTGGGCAGGAAGTCGACCACGTACTCGGCGCCCCGGTAGAGCTCGGTATGGCCCTTCTGGCGGCCGAAGCCCTTGGCCTCGATCACCGTGATGCCCTGGAGGCCGACTTCCTGCAGCGCCTCCTTCACCTCGTCGAGCTTGAAGGGCTTGATGATCGCTTCGATCTTCTTCATGCCGGGCGGGCCTGGTCTGCAACGGTTCCGGCGGCATTCCTAGCATCGCGCCGCGCTGACCGCCACGGGGGATTTCCCGAGAGCGGACCGGGAATGCCTAATCGATAAGCAATCGCTGCGCGTTTGTTGCGCAATCCGCCGTTCTCAAGCCCGGTGCCGCGGCAAGGCTGCCACGCCCGGGCGCTTCTCGGAGTATGATGCGATGGCCGGGACCGAGCTGCTCACCACCGACGAGATGCGGCGGGCGGATGCCGCAACGATCCATGCCGGAACGCCGGGCCTGACGCTGATGCACCGCGCCGGCGAGGCGGTCGCCGACCGGGCCCGGGCGCTCGCGGGTGACGGCCGGATCCTGGTCCTGTGCGGGCCGGGCAACAACGGCGGCGACGGGTTCGTGGCGGCCAGGCTGCTGGTCGAGGCGGGCCTCGCGGTCGAGGTGGCGCTGCTCGGCGCGTGCGACGCGCTCCAGGGCGATGCGGCGGCCGCTGCGGCCGAGTGGACGGGCCCGGTGACGGAGGCCGCCGCCGCCGAGCCCGCGGGCGTCGCGCTCGTGATCGACGCGCTGTTCGGCGCGGGCCTGTCCCGGCCGCTCGACGGCGACGCCGCGGCACTCGTCGAGCGGGTCAACGCGGCCGGCGTCCCGGTGCTCGCCGTCGACGTGCCGTCGGGCCTCGACGGCGATACGGGGACTGCGCGCGGTCCCGTCGTGGCGGCGACCGAGACCGTCACCTTCGTGCGGCGCAAACCCGGCCACCTGCTGCTGCCCGGTCGGCGCCTGTGCGGCCCGGTGACGGTCGCGGAGATCGGCGTCCCGGACGCCATCGTGGCGGAGATCGCGCCGCAGGCCCACGTCAACGGTCCCGGCCTCTGGGGCGCCGCCGTCCCGCGCCTCGCCGAGGACAGCCACAAATACACCCGCGGCCACGCGGTGGTGCTGTCGGGCCCCGCGCACCGCACCGGCGCGGCGCGGCTCGCCGCCCGCGGCGCGTTGCGCATCGGCGCCGGCCTCGTCACCGTGCTGTCGCCGACGCCGGCTTTGCCCGAGAACGCCGCCCAGCTCACCGCGATCATGCTCCGCCCCTGCGACGGGGCCGACGACCTCGACGACGCCCTCACCGACGAGCGCCTGAACGCGATCGTCGCCGGGCCCGGCCTCGGCACCGGCGCCCCGACCCGCGACCTCGTGCGGGTCGCCGCGGAGGCCGGCCGCGGCCTCGTCCTCGACGCCGACGCCCTGACGAGCTTTTCCGGCAAGGCGGACGAGCTCGCGGAGATGATCGCGGCGGGCGGGGCACAGGCGGTCGCGACCCCGCACGAGGGCGAGTTCGCACGCCTGTTCCGGGGCGTGACGGCGGTGCCGACCGAGGGCTCGAAGCTCGCTCGGGCGCGCGCCGCCGCGGCCCATCTCGACGCGGTCGTGGTGCTGAAGGGCCCCGACACGGTGATCGCCGCACCGGACGGCCGCGCCGCCATCAACCCCAATGGCACGCCCTGGCTCGGCACCGCCGGCAGCGGCGACGTGCTGTGCGGCTTCATCGGTGGATTGCTGGCCCAGGGGATGGCGCCCTTCGAGGCCGCCGCCGCCGCGGTCTGGCTCCACGCCGCGGCCGCGCGCCGACACGGGCCGGGGCTGATCGCGGAGGATCTGCCGGAGATGATGCCGGGAGTGCTGGGGGAGATGCTGGCGGGGTGAGGAGCCGCCCCCGGTTGCCCAACCCCGATGTCATCCCGGGGCTCGCCAACGGCGAGAACCCGGGATCCATAACCGCTGATGCCTGAGGATGAAGCGGTTTGCGTCCCGCCTGAGCCTGTATCGTTGGCGGTTATGGATCCCGGGTTCCGCTGCGCGGCCCCGGGATGACCAGGAGGGTGTCTGAGCCGTAAACGATCACGCGGAAAGCGTCCGCCCCCCTCCCCCTCACGCCGCGACGGCGGCGACCACCCGGTTCCGGCCGGACTGCTTGGCTTGGTAGAGGGCGAGGTCGGCGCGCTTGAGCATCTGGGCCGGATCGGCATCCTCGGGCTGGCGGGCGGCGACGCCGATCGAGACCGTGACGGCGATGGCGCTGGTGCCGCGCTGGACCTGGAACGGCGCCGCCTCGATCCGCTCGCGGATGCGCTCGGCGACCTGGCGGGCGGCGTCGAGCCCGGTATCGGGCACCACCACGACGATCTCCTCGCCGCCGAAGCGCGCCACGACGTCGATGCCGCGGGTCTGGGCCCGGATGCGGGTGGCGAATTCCCTCAGGACCTCGTCGCCGGCATCGTGGCCGAAGCGGTCGTTGATCGACTTGAAGCGGTCGATGTCGAGAATCAGCAGCGCCACCGGCCGGTCGCGCAAGGACGGCTCGGAGAACAGGCCGCCGAGATAGCTGTCGAGGTAACGCCGGTTGTGCAGGCCGGTGAGCCCGTCGGTCACCGCGAGGTCCATCGAGACCTGGACCGATTCGCGCAGCGAATCCGAGAAGCGCCGGCGCTTCACCTGGGTGCGGACCCGGGCGACGAGCTCGTTGCGGTCGATCGGGCGGACGAGGTAATCGTGCACGCCGAGATCGAGGCCGCGCATGATCCGCGCCCGGTCATGCGCGTCGGCCATCATCACCACCGGCACGGTGCGGGTGCGGTCGAGGGAGCGGAGCTGGCTGCACAGGCGCAGGCCGTCATGGTCCTGGAGGTCGAGGCTCACCAGCACCACGTCGTAATCGCCCGTCTTGACCCGATCCAGGGCCTCCTGCGGCGAGGCCACGGTCTCGACGCAATGGTACTGGCCGAGCGCCGCCGCCAGCCGCTCGGCGGAGGAACGACGGTCCTCGACGATCAGCACGTTGGCGTTGTGCCCGGTCTCCGCGGCGGCGGCCGCCAGCGGGTCGCCGACCCGCGACGCCATGGCGCGGCTGCGCAATTCGTCGGTCACCGCCTTCAGGCGCACCAGGCTGCGCACCCGGGCCATCAGGGCGGTGTCGTCGATCGGCTTGGTGAGAAAATCGTCGGCCCCGGCGTCGAGCCCGCGCAGGCGGTCGCTCGGCTGGTCGAGGGCGGTCACCATCACCACCGGCAGATGCGCGGTCGTCGGCGTCGACTTGATCCGCCGGCAGACCTCGAACCCGTCCATGCCCGGCATCATCACGTCGAGCAGGACGATGTCGCACAGGCCCTTCTCGCACACCGCGAGAGCGTCGGGCCCGTTCATCGCCGAAACGACGTCGAAATACTCGACGGTCAATTTCGTTTCGAGCAATTTAATATTCGGGAAGAGGTCGTCGACGATGAGAACGCGTGCCGACATGGAAGGCCAGGCCCCTCTCAGCTCTGCTCAGCTCTGGCGCTCGTCGCCGACATAGGTGCGGACCGTCGCGAGGAACTTCGCGACCGAGATGGGCTTGGACAGGTAGGCCTCGCAGCCCCCCTCGCGGATGCGCTCCTCGTCACCCTTCATGGCGAAGGCCGTGATGGCGATCACCGGGATGCTCTTGAGCTCATCGTCCTCCTTGAGCCATTTAGTGACCTCAAGGCCCGACACCTCGGGGAGCTGAATGTCCATCAGGATCAGGTCAGGCCGATGCCGGCGCGCCAGCTCGATCGCCTCGATCCCGTTGGCCGTCTTGAGGGTCGCGTAGCCGTGAGCCTCCAACAAGTCGTTGAAAAGCTTCATATTCAGCTCGTTGTCCTCGACGATGAGCACCGTCTTCGTCATGGCTCACTGTCTCCGGCGCTCCCGCGGGCCGCGTCACACCCCGGCTGCGACCGGATCCGCAACACTGTTAAGCGGCACATGTTGATGAAACGCAAATTCGAAGGATTTGCCAGGGGGTCCGATCCCCGTGGCGGAGTGCTGAGTGAATCCGCCGCGGAGGCCCTGGGCGCCCGCGTCTTCGCCTACGTCACCGGCGAGCCCGGGCGATTGCTCCGGTTCATGGAGAGCTCCGGTCTCTCGCCGGATGCGCTGCGGCAGGCGGCCGACAGTCCCGATCTCGTCGCCGGCCTCCTCGATCACGTGGTGGCCGACGAGGAACTGCTCCTCGCCTGCGCCGCCGCCCTGGAGGTGCCGCCGGAGCGGATCACCCAGGCCTGGCGCCGCCTCGGCCCACCCGAGGACACGGGCGAGTTCGGGGCGTGAGCGCGGGCGCGCTCTGTCGCGATTGCGGGGCGAGCCCGCCGGGCGACGCCCCGCGCTGCCGGGCCTGCGGCTCGCCGCGCCTGCTCGTCCATCCGGAGCGCGACGCGCTCGCCATCGCGCATGTCGATTGCGACGCGTTCTACGCCGCGGTCGAGAAGCGCGACGACCCCTCCCTGCGCGACCGGCCGCTGATCATCGGCGGGGGCCGGCGCGGGGTGGTCTCGACCGCCTGCTACATCGCCCGCATCCGCGGCGTCCACTCGGCGATGCCGATGTTCCGCGCCCTCGAAGCCTGCCCGGACGCGGTGGTGCTGCGGCCCGACATGGAAAAGTACGCCCGGGTCGGCCGGCAGGTGCGGGCGATGATGCAGGCGCTCACGCCGCTCGTCGAGCCGGTCTCGATCGACGAGGCCTTCCTTGACCTGTCGGGCACCGAGCGGCTGCACGGCGCCCCGCCCGCCGTGACGCTGGCACGCTTCGCCCGCCGAGTGGAGGCGGAGATCGGCATCACCGTCTCGGTCGGACTCGCGCCCAACAAGTTTTTGGCCAAGATCGCTTCGGACCTCGAGAAGCCGCGCGGCTTCTCGATCATCGGCCGGGCGGAGGCGCAAGCCTTCCTGGCGCCGCGGCCGGTGCGGATCCTGCCCGGGATCGGCCAGGCCGCGGCCGAGCGCCTCGCGGCGCTCGGCATCCACCGCATCGGCGAGATCGGTAAAATCGCGCCGGAGCGGCTGCATGCGAGCCTCGGACGCGACGCCGCCCGCCTCCTGGCGCTCGCCCGCGGCGAGGACCGGCGCGTGGTGCAGCCGCGACGGGAGGCGAAGAGCATCTCGGGCGAGACCACCTTCGCGGAGGATCTGCGCGCCTTCGAGGCCCTGCGGCCGGTGCTCTGGCGGCTGTGCGAGACGGTGGCGCGGCGCCTGAAGCGCGCGGAACTCGCCGCCGGCAGCGTGACCCTGAAGCTGAAGGACCGGGATTTCCGCCTGCGCACCCGCACCCGCTCGGGGCTGGCCCCGACGCAGGTCGCCGAGCGGCTGTTCCGCCCGGCCGAGGCGCTGCTGCGCGACTCCTGCGACGGCACCGCCTACCGGCTGATCGGAATCGGGGCCGGCGACCTGTGCGACGCGGCCCATGCCGACAGGGGCGACCTCGCCGACGTCTCGGCCGTGCGCGAGGCGAGCCGGGCGGCGGCGATCGACGCCCTGCGCGAGCGCTTCGGCGCGGCCGCCGTGCAGCGCGGGCTCGGCTTCGCGCCGCCCGCGGGCGATCCCCGCGGCAAGGAGCGTGGGGGCAAGGAGCCGCCGGAGCGGGAGCCGCGCTGACCGCACCCGATCGGACCGGCGTCCTACTTGCAGTCCTTGCTCTCCGGCATGAGGTCGACCCGCGACAGCTCGCCCTTGAGCGAGAACTCGCCGTAATCGAGGCGCAGCGCGCCGCTGACGCCGTTCTCGTAGAGGTCGAAGGCGAGGACGTAGACCGGGGTCCGCTCCCCCTCCCCCGGCGAGAAGTAGCTCAGCGTCACCGGCCAGTGCGGCATCGACGCCATCGCGCCGTCGCGCAACGGCGCCTCGACAGGTGCAGCGGCAGGCTTGGGCGCGGCAGGCTTGGGTGCATCGGGCGTGCCAGAATCGGGCTTCGCATCGGGCTTGGCCGCGACGCGTTGCGGGCCGATCACCGCTAGGGTGTCGTAGACCTTGCGGCCGTCATCCGACCCGTCGAACACCTTGACGGCGACGGTGGTTTGTCCGGCCCGGGCAGCCTCGATCAGCCGCTTCATGTGGGCTGCGGGAAACAGCACCTCGCCCGGCACCGCCATCTCGCCGCGCTTGGGCTGCTTGAGGGTGATGTCGAGGCCCTTGTCGCCGCGCTCGGCATTGCCGTCGACCGGGGCGGCCGCCTTGCCGTTGAGGTCGGATTGAGTGCGGAAGCGGAAGCTGCGCCCGTCGCCGGTCTCGAAGGTGGTGTTCCGCAGGTCGGAGGTGCGGGTGCCGCTCTCCGAACTCTCCAGCACCGTCACCTGCCGGTACTGCAACGCGAAGCCCTTGCAGGCATCGCCGGTGAAATCGAACACGATCCGGCCGCGGGCGCTCTCGACCGCGCGGGTGCCGGAACTGCCGGACAAGGACAGGTCGTAGACGGCGCGATGGGGCGCGAGGTGCACGGCCTCCGCCGCCACTACGGGCGACGAGAGCGCGAGCAGGACGCACGCGAGGAGTGATCGCATGAGGTCTCCCGGGGCGGCCGTCGGCGCTGGCGTCGGCCCTGTTGGTCCTCTCAAGATAGGCCCCACCCCGGCCCCCGGCAACGTTCCGGGCGCCGGCGATCGCCGGCCGGCCGGCCCGGTGCGTGGCAGTGCGGCCACGCTTGCCGAACAGGGGGCGTGGCGCTGCGGCCACGCTTGCCGAACAGGGGGGCGTGGCAGCGCGGCCACGCTTGCCGAAGACCGGCGGGACAACCCCCGGCTGTCGGGGACCGTTACGGCAGCGCAACCTGCGATCATGCGGCGACCCAGTATCACGGACCCTCCGGGGCGATCCGACAACCCTTTGACAAAAAACGATGATTTCCGGGCGCGATCCGGCACGGCCGCGCCGCGCGCGGCACCGGCAGCGCGACCCGGCCGGGTCCGGACCGCCGGCCGGCCGCGGGGAAAAACCGACTCGGCGGGGGGCGGACTCTTGCGCGGGTGTTAGCCCGTCCTGTAGGTTCACCCCCGTCGCCACCGCTCCAGGCGTGGCGGCGATCACCAGCAGGATCGGACGGAGTCACCGCGCGGCCGAACGGCGTGCCGCTCGCGGCTGCGTGCCGATTCCATGGGTGATGTCGGGGGATTGGAGGCGGCGATGATGGATGCGGGTCCGAGCTGGACGAAGGAACGCGTCGAGCTTCTCAAGCGGCTGTGGAGCGACGGCCGCAGCGCCAGCCAGATCGCCGCCGAGATCGGTGGCGTCTCCCGCAACGCCGTCATCGGCAAGGTCCACCGCCTCGGCTTGGCCGGGCGCATCCTGAAGGGCAACGGCACCGCGCCGACCGGTGGCCGCCGTCCGCGGGGCGAGGGCGAATCCGCGGCTGCGACCGGCGAGACCCCGTCGGTGCTGGCCCCTGCGCCGCCGGCGCTCGCGCTGTATCAGGCCGCATCCCCCACCGACACCACCGCGCTGCCGGAGAGCGTCCGCGTCACCATCATGGAGCTGCGGGAATTCATGTGCCGCTGGCCCATGGGCGACCCGTCGACGCCCGATTTCCGCTTCTGCGGCGACCGCGCCATCACCGGCCTGCCCTACTGCACCCATCACAGCCGCATCGCCTACCAGCCTGCCGCCGAGCGCAAGCGCGACCGCAAGGTCGTCGGGTTCCGCTAAAGGCCCGTATCCGGATGAACGATCCCGGAGGCGGCGTCGCGCCGCTTCCGCGCCGATCCCTTCCGACAGTTCGACGATATCGCTCGAATCCTAACGAATCCTGTCCGGCGGCAATCTGCGGGAAGTCGGGATTTGGCGGAAGCAGGCTTTTCTGGGTTTCTCGACGCCCTGACATCCACCGCGTCATTCCGGGCTCCGCTGCGCGGCCCCGGAATGACGCGGAGGGCGGAGTAACCGACAGCCGAACTCTTCTGCCCGCCGTGAGGACCCAGCCTCACGGCTCCGGCGCGAACATCTCGTCGAACGAGTAGCCGGAGCCGCGCACGGTGCGGATCGGATCAGCGTCGCGGGCGCGGTTGATCGCCTTGCGCAGGCGGCCGATATGCACGTCGACCGTGCGCTCGTCGATGTAGACGTCGTGGCCCCAGACGCCGTCGAGGAGTTGCTCGCGGGAGAAGACCCGGCCGGGGCTCTGCATCAGGAACTCGAGCAGCTTGAACTCGGTCGGGCCGAGATGCAGCTCGCGGCCGTCGCGGCGGACGCGGTGGCTGACCCGGTCGAGCTCGATGTCGCCGGCGACCAGCAGGTCGGCGACGTGGGCGGGCTTGGAGCGGCGCAGCAGCGCGCGGACCCGCGCCAGCAGCTCCGGCACCGAGAACGGCTTGACGATGTAATCGTCGGCGCCGGTGGCGAGCCCCCGCACCCGGTCGCCCTCCTCGCCCCGGGCGGTGAGCATGATCACCGGCAGCCGCTCGGTTTCGCGGCGGGCGCGGATGCGCCGGCAGAGCTCGATGCCGGAGAGGCCGGGCATCATCCAGTCGAGGAGGACGAGGTCGGGGACCTGCTCGCGCAGGCGGATATCCGCCTCGTCGCCCCGGGCGACGGCGTCGACCTCGAAGCCCTCGGCCTCGAGGTTGTAGCGCAGGAGGAGGGTCAGCGCCTCCTCGTCCTCGACGATCAGGATGCGGGTACTCATGCGGGGCACTTCGGGTGAGGTCCGGCGGCGGAGGCCCGCCGGGCGTCACGCCCGGCGAGCCTGCGAGCCATCAGGCCTCCGGCTGGGGATCGAGGGTGGCGAAGCTCGAACGGTCGTTCTTGGGACGATCGGTCGGCAGCGTCTCCCCGGTGGCGAGGTAGTGGATGGTCTCGGCGATGTTGGTGGTGTGGTCGCCGATGCGCTCGACGTTCTTGGCGCAGAACAGGAGGTGCGTGCAGAACGTGATGTTGCGCGGATCCTCCATCATGTAGGTCAGGAGCTCGCGGAACAGCGAGGTGTAGAGCGCGTCGATGCCGCCGTCCCGGGCCCAGACGTCGAGGGCGACGACGGTGTCCTGGGTGGCGTAGGCGTCGAGCACGTCCTTGAGCTGGCCCTGGACCAGCTCGTTCATGTGCTCAACGCCGACGACGATCTTCTGCAGCTGGACCTGGTCGGCGATGGCGACGACGCGCTTGGCGACGTTTTTGGCCAGGTCGCCGATGCGCTCGAGGTCGCCCGAGACGCGGATCGCCGAGATCGTCTCGCGCAGGTCGACCGCCATCGGCTGGCGCTTGGCGATGAGGAGGATGGCCTTCTCCTCGATCTCACGCTGCAGCCCGTCGAGGCGCTGGTCGACGGCGATGACGCTCTGGGCGAGGGCGGTGTCGCGGCGCAGGAGCGCCTGGCCGGAATCGGCGACCATCTTCTCGGCGATGCCGCCCATCTCGGCGATGCTGCGCCGCAGGTTCTGCAGCTCCTGGTCGTAGGAGGTGACGATGTGGTTCGACATGAGGGCTGACTCCCCGCGATGAGGTGGAGTGTGTGACGCGCCGGCCCGGCAGGTCCCGGGCCGGCGGGATGAGTCCGGGAGCCTCAGCCGAACCGGCCGGTGATGTAGTCCTGGGTCTGGCGCTTCGACGGGTTCATGAACAGCCGGTTGGTCGGCCCGAACTCGATCAGCTCGCCGAGATACATGAAGGCGGTGAACTGCGAGATGCGCGCCGCCTGCTGCATGTTGTGGGTGACGATGGCGATGGTGAATTCGCCGCGCAGCTGCTCGATCAGCTCCTCGATGCGGCCGGTCGAGATCGGATCGAGGGCCGAGGTCGGCTCGTCGAACAGGATCACCTCCGGGCGCTGCGCCACGGTGCGGGCGATGCACAGGCGCTGCTGCTGGCCGCCGGACAGGCCCATGCCGGACTGCTTGAGCTTGTCCTTCACCTCGTCCCACAGCGCGCCCTTGCGTAGGGCCTCCTCGACGCGGACGTCGAGGTCGGCCTTGCCGAGGCGCTCGTAGAGCCGGATGCCGAACGCGATGTTGTCGTAGATCGACATCGGGAACGGGGTCGGCTTCTGGAACACCATGCCGACCCGGGCGCGCAGCTCGTTGAGGTCGATCGACGGGTCCAGGATGTTGCGGCCGTCGAGCAGGATCTGCCCCTCGGCGCGCTGCTCGGGATAGAGGCTGTAGATCCGGTTGAAGGTGCGCAGCAGGGTGGACTTGCCGCAGCCCGACGGCCCGATCAGCGCCGTGACCTGGCGGTCGAGGAAGTTGAGGTTGATGTTCTTCAACCCCTTGAAGTCGCCGTAGTAGAAGTTGAGGTCCTTGACGGCGAGGCGGACCTGGGCGGACTCGTCGGCCGTGCTCTGGCCCACGACCGGCACGGCGGTGGCGGTGGCGCTCATCGGGTTGTCTCCAAGCAGGGTGTACGGTCAGCGCCCCTTCGGGCCGCTCAGGACGAGGCGGGCCACGATCGACAGGCCCAGGATGGTGACGGTGATGAGGAGCGCGCCGGCCCAGGCCATCTGGCGCCAGTTCTCGTAGGGCGAGAGGGCGAACTGGTAGATCATCACCGGCAGGTTCGCGACGCCGCCCATCAGGTTCGGGCTGAACCAGGAATTGTTGTTGAGCGCGGTGAAGAGCAGCGGCGCGGTCTCGCCGGCGATGCGGGCCAGCGCCAGCAGGACGCCGGTGACGATGCCCGACTGCGCCGCCCGCCAGGTGACGCTGCGAATGACGATCGAGGTCGGTGCGCCCAGGGCGACGCCGGCCTCGCGCAGGGTGCCGGGCACCAGGCGCAGCATGTCCTCGGTGGTGCGCACGATCACCGGCGTGGCGATGATGGCGAGCGCCACGCCGCCGGCCCAGCCCGAATAGCCGCCCATCGGCCGCACCATCAGGGTGTAGACGAACAGGCCGATCAGGATCGAGGGCGCCGAGAGCAGGATGTCGTTGAGGAAGCGGATCAGGTCGGCGAGCTTCGAGGTGCGGCCGTACTCGGCGAGGTAGGTGCCGGCGAGCACGCCGATCGGGGTGGCGACCACGATGCCGAGCGCCGTCATGACGAGGCTGCCGAGGATCGCGTTGGCGATGCCGCCGCCCTCGGAGCCGGGGCCCGGGGTCACTTGCGTGAGCAGGGTCGGCGTGAAGCCGCGCACGCCCTCGATGATGAGCATCAGCAGGATCGAGCCGAGCACCATCGCGCCGAGCGCCGTCGCGACGGTGCAGGACACGATCAGGAGCTTGTCGGCGGAGCGCCGGCTGGCGCGGACCCGGCCCCATTCCTGGGGAGCGGGCCGGGCGGGGGCGGAGCCCTGGACCGCGGCGGGGGAGGCGTTCATCGGAAGGAAGCGTCCTTGGGCAGGGGTCGGGGGATCAGGCCACCTTCGCGCGGCGCACCAGCAGCCGGGCGATGATGAGCACGATGAAGGTCACGACGAACAGGATGCAGCCGAGCGCCATCAGCGAGCTGAGCTGCAGGCCGTCGGCCTCGTTGAACTCGTTGGCGATGCGCGAGGCGATGGTCGAGCCCGGATCGAAGATCGAGGCCGAGAGGCGGTTGGCGTTGCCGATCACGAAGGTGACCGCCATCGTCTCGCCGAGCGCGCGGCCGAGGCCCAGCATGATCGCCCCGATGATCGAGACCGAGGCCTGCGGGATCAGCACGTGGCGCACGACCTCCCAGGTGGTGCAGCCGATGCCGTAGGCGCTCTCGCGCAGGACGGTCGGGATCTGGTCGAGCATGTCGCGGGTGATCGAGGCCACGAACGGCACGATCATGATCGCCAGGATGATGCCGGCGGTGAGCACGCCGACGCCGGACGGCACCTGGGCGTAGAACAGGGTGCCGACGATCGGCATCCCCTCGACTAGGTTCGAGACCGGGATCTGCACGAAGCGCGCGAAGAGCGGCGCGAAGACGAACAGGCCCCACATGCCGTAGATGATGCTCGGCACGGCGGCGAGCAGCTCGATCGTCATCGAGACCGGGCGGCGAGCCCAGCCGGGGCAGAGCTGGGTCAGGTAGATCGCTATGCCGAGCGAGATCGGCACGCCGATGACGAGGGCGAGCAGCGCCGACACGAGGGTGCCGATGATGGCGACGAGCGCGCCGTACTCCTCGCGCCCGACGTTCCAGGCGCTGGAGACGAGGAAGTTGGGGCCGAAGGCCTGGAAGGCGGGCCAGCCGCCATAGGCGATCGAGGCGAGGATGCCGGCAAGGACGAGCAGCACCAGCAGCGCCGACGCGAAGGCGGCGCCGCGGAAGATGCGGTCGCCCACGGGGCTTGGGGGGCGGCGGGCGACTTCACGCCTCGCCGCCACAGCAACGTTCTCAGACAACGCGACCATCCGGGTTTCCCTTGGAGTGAGCGGCCTCTAGCGCGCTCGGCGGATCGACGCGAGTCGGACGCGGCCCGGCGGCCGGCCAGCGGCGGGATCTCAGCATCGCTCAATCGCCGCGCGGGCCCGGGATCGGGCCGGCGGAGTGAAGAGGGCGGGTCAACCCGCCCTCCCGGGTGTCAGGCCTTGAGCCAGACACTTGGAGCACTTCACGATCGCGCTGCCATCGTGAAGCTCTCCAAGAGTTTGTTTTGCCGCATTTTCTTCGACGAACCGGTATCCACTTCGCCGGAAAATGCTCTTAGTTGCTGAGGACCGGCTTGCCGTCCTTGACGATCGTCTTCCACTCGTCCTCGACCTGGCCGACGACCTTGTCGGGCAGCGGCACGTAGTCGAGGTCGGAGGCCAGCTTGTCGCCGCTCTTGTAGGCCCAGCGGAAGAACTTCAGCACCTCGGCGGTGCGGGCCGCGTCGGCCGGGTTCTTGTGGACTAGGATGAAGGTCGCGGCGGTGATCGGCCACGCCTTGGCGCCGGGCTGGTTGGTCAGCGAGATGCCGAAGCCGGGAGCGGCCTTCCAGTCGGCATTGGCGGCGGCGGCCTGGAAGGCCTCGTCGCCCGGCATCGGGAACTGGCCGTCCTTGTTCTGGATCAGCGCGACCGGCAGGTTGTTCTGCTTGGCGTAGGCGTACTCGACGTAGCCGATGGCGTTCGGGACCTGCTTGACGACGGCCGTGACGCCCTCGTTGCCCTTGCCGCCCTGGCCGGTCGGCCAGCTGACCGTGGTCGAGGCGCCGAGCTCGGACTTCCAGGCCGGCGACACGTCCGACAGGTAGGTGGTGAAGATGTTGGTGGTGCCGGACGCGTCCGACCGGTAGACCGCGGTGATCGGCGCGTCGGGGAGCTTCACGCCCTCGTTGAGCTTGGCGATCTTCGGGTCCGACCACTTCTTGATCTTGCCCTGGTAGATCTCGGCCAGGACCTCGCCGGTGAGCTTGACCTCGCCGGTCTTTACGCCCTGGATGTTCACCACCGGGACGACGCCGCCCATCACGGTCGGGAACTGGACCAGCCCGTCCTTGTCGAGGGCCGCGCCCTTCAGCGGCGCGTCGGTGGCGCCGAAATCGACGGTCTTGGCCTGGATCTGCTTGATGCCGCCGCCCGAGCCGATCGACTGGTAGTTCAGTCCGTTGCCGGTCTCCTTGCGGTAGGCCTCGGCCCACTTGGAATAGACCGGGAACGGGAAGGTGGCGCCGGCGCCGGTGATGTCGAGGGCGAGCGCCGAGGTGGCGATCTGGGCGGTCGCGAGCCCGATGGCGAGCGCGTAGGAGAAGGGCTTCACTGGTATCTCTCCGTGTTCGGATCGGTCCGGCACGATGCGGGCGCGCTGTCGCTGGCCCGCACCCTGCGCGTCGACGGCCGGTGAGGCCGCGACCGGCTTCCCTGGTGCGCCGGATCGTGTCCCGATCGTTGCCGGGGCGTCCGCCGCAGCGCGAGGGATAAGCCCGGTGCGACGCCGGCCCTATGACGGTTGCATGACGTTGAGATGACAGACGCGGGCCGGATGCGACGGTCCGGCCCTCTCATGCGTTGGGAGGGCAACGCATGCGGCCCCTTGCGGGCCGCCACCCCAACCGACAGGACGAGCCGTCGTGCACAACCTCCATACGACGACAGAGCGAAACCGGAGCCAGGGCAGCCGCGAGGCCGGTCGTTCCGACGACCCAAAGCACGACAATCCGAGATCCGACGATCCCAGGCGCCGGGAGCTGATGGCCCTCCACGCCGAGCGGGCGGAGCTGGAGCAGCGCCTCGCCCGGGCCGAGCAGGAACGCCTCTACCTCACCGACCCGGCCGCCGCGGCCGCGGCGCAAGGCGAGGAAGCCGCGCTGCTGGCCGAACTCGACCGCCTGATGACCCGCATTCGCGCGGCCGAGTACCGGAGCCAGCCCGGCGCCCGCACCTGGTAGCGGCGGGGTAAAGCGAAACGACGGAGCAGGGCGTCCGAACGCAGGAATTTGAGCAGGGAACCTAGGCAGTACGAGACCGTTGCCCCTCGCGACCCGGGCCACCGGCCTGGGCGCCGCGCGGCCGTGCGGCCGTGCGAGGGACGGAGCGACGGCGATGCGGTGCGGCGAGGTGCGGATCGAGGGCGCGGTGGGGCACTGGATGCGCCGCTGCTGAGCCCCTCCCCCACCCGCGGCGATGCGCGCGGATCGACAGGCGCGCGGCGCGCCCCACTTCCCTTCCAGGAAGCCCCGGCGGGGTATTGTCGCGAGCGGCCCGTCAGAGTGCCGCCGCCCCGCCCTCCCCGCTTCAGAACGTGAGAGTCGCATGGCGTCCACCGACAACCCCATCCTCAGCACCGAAGCCAAGCCCGGCCTGCCCCCGACCGTCCAGCGCCATCTCGGCCACCAGCTGCGCGCCGCCTACGCGCCCCTCGAGACCGCCGCGACCCCGGAGATCTTCCTCGCGCTGATCGAGCGGCTGGAGGCGGCGCTGGCCGCGCAAGGCCGCGCCGTCGAGCCGGAATTCCGCGAGGGGATGCTGGCTGCCCTGTCGTCCCTGCGCGCCTTCGCGCTCTCGCTCACCAACAACGCGGCGCGGGCCGACGACCTCGTCCAGGACACGATCCTGCGCGCCTGGCAGAACCAGCACCGCTTCCAGCCCGGCACCAACCTCAACGCCTGGCTGTTCACCATCCTGCGCAACGCCTTCTACTCCGAGCAGCGCAAGCGGATGCGCGAGGTGCAGGACGAGGACGGCTCCTACGCCGCGCGCCTGTTCACCGCCCCCGACCAGGGTCACCGCCTCGACGTGCAGGACCTGCGCGCCGGCCTCGCCAAGCTGCCGCCGGACCAGCGCGAGGCGCTGATCCTGGTCGGCGCCGAGGGCCTGTCCTACGAGGAGGTGGCGGGCATCTGCGGCGTCGCGATCGGCACGATCAAGAGCCGGGTCAACCGCGCCCGCAACCGTCTGGCCGAGCTCCTCGGCTATAGCGACGACGACCTCTCCGGCGACCGGATGATGCAATCGGCCATGGGCGAAGGCGTCTGAGCCGTCGCACCTTTCGCTCGTCGATGACGGCGCCCGCGGCTGATCCCGCGGGCGCTTCCCGTTTCAGTGCCGGTTGTGCATCAGCCAGCCGAAGATGTAGCCGATCCCGCCCGCCAGCAGCAGGGCCGCGAGGTGATGGTCGCCGATCTGGCGGGCCACCGCCCGGTCGGCGCGGTGGTACGTGTGGCGCCCGGTCTCGCGGGCCTGGTCGAGCGAGTCCGGCGCGGCGTCGGCGAGGCCGCGCACCGCCTCCCTCACCCCGTCCTTGGCCTGGCCGTAGATATTGCGGGCCGTTCCCGACGCCTGGTCCGCGACGCCCTGCGCCCGGGTGCCGGCATCGCCGGTCCACTCGCCGACGCGCTGCTGCACCTTGCCGCCGAGCTCCTGGCCGGCACCGATGATTCGGTCGGAATCCATCGCGTCTCTCCGTCGTGACGGGCGGTCCGCGCACGGCCGCCGCTCCCTCCTCAACGCGCCGCGAGCCGAAACGGTCGCGCGATCCCGCCCCCCGGCGTTCGGAGTTGACTGGCGGAGAGTATTGGGACGAGGCACCGGGAGGTCGAATCACCTCGCCAGCGGCGCCGAGTCATGAAATTGTTAACTCAGCGCTTTTCCGCAGTTGCGCGAGTCCGGGGCGAATTGTTAATTGGCCTTAACCTTTGGTGAGGCATCCTGTGAACTTCCCCCCGATTCCGACCGCGGCCGGTGGCGCCCGGACGCGCGCCCTCGTCCGCACGCTGGCGCTCGGCACGCTGCTCGGCCTCGGGGGCGTCGGGGCCGGCACCACCCTGGTTCATGCCGCGGACGATGCCGGCGTGCTCGATTTCCTGCTCGGCGACGTGCCGCGCAGCCTCGGCCTGCCGTCGCGGGCGCCGCGGGCGGAAGCCTCCCTGAAGGATCGGCGCGTGCGCTGGACGAGCCGGCCGGCCAACGCCGCCGTCGAGCGGCCGCGCTGGAGCGATCCGGCGCCGCGCCGGCAGGCCGCCGAGCCGAAACCCGTCTCCGTCCGCCAGACCCGCGAGCCGGCCCCCGCCGCGAGCCGCTACGACGGCGTCGGCAGCCATGCCCGCACCGTCTGCGTGCGCACCTGCGACGGCTACATGTTCCCGCTGGCGAATCTCCAGAAGGGCGACGCGGTGCCGGCGCAGGAACAGGCCTGCGCGGCCGCCTGCCCGGGGGCGGAGACCGTCCTCTACACGGTGCGGGCCGGCGAGGAGCTCGACCAGGCGGTGAACCGGGCCGGCAAGCCCTATCGCAGCCTCGCCGCTGCCTTCTCCTACCGGAACCGGCTGGTGCCGAGCTGCTCGTGCAACCCGGGCACCGGCGGCTACGCCCGGCTGCTCCTGCGCGACGCGACTTTGCGGCCCGGCGACGCGGTGGCGGGCGGAGTGGGAGCCCAGGTCTTCGCCGGCCGCGGCGGGACGGGCGAGGCCCGCTTCGTCGACTTCCGCCGGGCCGCTATGCTCTCCCAAGCTGAGCGGCGCGAGCTCGACCGCACCCTCGACGTGAGCCGCCTGGAGCGGGTGCGGGCGGAGTTCCGCCGCTCGCTCGCCGCCGAGAAGGGCGGCGGGTTCGGCCGCCTGCGCTACGCCGCCGGTGTCACGGGCTTCGCCGATGTCGTCAGCGACGCCAGCGCCGCCCCGATCCGGATCGTCGCGCCCTCGCCGTACCGCTGAGCCGCCCTGCGGGATTCTGTTGCGGGCCGGAGACAGGGACGCTCTTCCGGGGACCAACGTCCTCGCGGCGCTTGCGATTCACAGGAGCCCGTGACGAAAGTCAATGCGCCGAGGCCCCCACCCGGCTCCCTCCCGCATCGTCGTTCGCCAAGTCCTCCGCCATGTCGCCCGCGCTTGAGAATCGTCTGTTGCCCTACCGCGAAGTCGCGGCCGTCTTCGTGAGTTCAGGCCTGTTCTTCGCAGGCTTGCTGGCTTGGGCGTGGATGGCCACATGACAGGCGGGGGCTAGAGCATTGTCCGACGAAGTGGGCACCGGCTCGTCGTAGAAAATGCGGCAAAGTCAAAAACTTGGAGAGCTTCGCGATTGCAGTGCAATCGTGAAGGGCTCTAAGCCCCTCGACAGGGGGGAGCGCGGCCGCTAACCCGAACGCGTCGTCAACGCCGCGGGAGGCCGTCCGGTGAGCGAATCCGAGGCGCCCGACGCGGCGCCGCCCTTCCTGCGCGAGGCCCCCGCGAGCGGCCGGGTCGAGGCGGTGTCGCCGCTGATCCGGCGGCTGGTCTGCCCGAATGCCGGGCCCTTCACCCAGAGCGGCACCTGCACCTATCTCGTCGGGCACGGCCGCGTGGCGGTGATCGATCCCGGCCCGGACCATCCGGAGCACCGGGCGGCGCTGCTAGCCGCCCTCGACGGCGAAACGGTCGAGGCGATCCTCGTCACCCACACCCACCGCGACCACTCGCCCGGCGCCCGCCCGCTCGCCGCGGCGACCGGCGCGCCCATCGTCGGCTGCGGCCCGCACCGGCCGGCCCGCACGGTGCGCGGGGCCGAGCAGGGCCGGCTCGATGCGGCGGGCGATGCCGACCACCGGCCGGACCGCGAACTCGCCGAGGGTGACGCCGTCTCCGGCCCGGGCTGGACCCTGACGGCGCTCGCCACGCCCGGCCACACCATGAACCACCTCGCCTTCTCGCTCTCCGAGGAGGATGCCCTGTTCTCGGGCGACCACGTCATGGCCTGGTCGACCAGCATCGTGGCACCGCCCGACGGGTCGATGGGCGCCTACATGGCCTCCCTCGACAAGCTGCGCGGCCGGTCCGAGAGCGTGTACTGGCCCGGCCATGGCGGCCCGGTACGCGATCCCCAGCGCTTCGTGCGCGGTCTCCTCAGCCACCGCCGCGCCCGCGAGACCGGGATCCTGGAGCGGCTGGCGGCCGGCGAGCGCACCATCCCGGGCCTCGTCGCCGCGCTCTATTCCGGCCTCGATCCGAAGCTGCGCCCGGCCGCGGCGCTCTCCGTCTTCGCCCATCTGGAGGATCTGGTGGAGCGCGGGCGGGTGGCGACGGACGGGCTGCCGGCGTTGGATGCGGAGTATCGGCCGGGGTGAGGGCCCGATGATCGGGCACGGGTTTCCCCCTTCCCCCCGACGGAACTCGGGCCTGCCCGAGTTCCGCATCCACCTGCCCAAGTCGGGCATGCCCGACTTGGGGGTCGGGGGAGGGTGTCCGACAGAGCCGGGCGGGAGAGGGGAACCACGCTTCCGGAAGAGCCTGAACCGTTTTGTGAAGCGCCACCTGGATCGGCGTCGCGCTGCCCCTCTCCCGACCCCTGCTGACGCAGGGGCCACCCTCCCCCGCAGAGGGGGGAGGGTTGGTCGCGCGTCTCAACGACGCGAGCGAGACTCCGAAAACCGTCCGCCTACTTCACCGCCAGCGCCAGATTCCCGATCTCATCCAGGTACGCCCGGATGTGATCCGCGTTCTGACCGAAATCGCGGTCGCCGAAGCGGGTAGCGGCGCGCACGTCGATGCGGGTGCCGTCGGCGCGCGGGTGGAGCCGCACCGTGACATCGTAGGGCAGGCCGAGCAGGCGCGAGCGCACCACCGCCTCGATGCGGCCGTTCCCGGCGCGGCCGCCGGGCTTGTAGGATTCCACCACCTGCCACTTGCGGTTCTGCGCCGCTTTCATGGCGAGGGCGAAGGCCTCGTCGGGGCCGAGATCGAGGGTCAGCGGGGCGATCTGCGGATAGGCCTCGCGCTGTAGCGCCCGGGCGGCCGGGTTGGAATCGCGCGGCAATCGTCCGCCCCGCGCCTCCCAGGCGGCGCGGGAGCGCGAGAAGGCCGGCGGGTTCTCGATGTCGGTCGAGACGTCGGTGAGCGGCGGCAGCATCGCGCTGCGGGCTGCCATGTAGGCCGGATAGGCCAGGACCAGGGCCGCGAGCAGCAAGCCGCCGACCGCGACGCCGAGGCCCCGCGCGCCCTCGCGCCAGATTCGCACGAAGGCCGCGATAGCGAGCAGCACCGCCAGGGCCGCGAGCCCGACCCCGGAGCCCAGGGCCGCGAGCGCCGCCGCGGTCTCGGCCCGGGGATCGCGCACGAGCAGCAGCGCGAGGCCGACCACCGCCAGCGAGAGCCAGGCGAGGCGCAGGGCCCAGGGCGCCGCCCGGGTGACGGGTTCCTCGACGATCAGGCGGCGCATGAAACGGAAGTGCTCGGCTGCATGATCCGGCGGGCGTGCGGGTCGCGCCGGGACGGGCGACCGTGAAGCCCCGGTGTACCGCCCCGCGCCCGCCGACGCTAGCCGACGCTAGCCGACGCTACCTGGGCCCTCCGGGGTCACACCGGCGAATCGGCGCCGTGTCGGATGCAGGCCTCCCGCGCGATGCGCGCCGTTTCCCAAAGGCCGCGACTTGTTCTAGACGGCGTGACGTTGTTCGACACCGACCCCAAGGCTCGCTCATGTCCGCCGCCGCCCTTCGCCCCGTCCCGCGCCCCGGTGTCCTCGAGATCGAGGCCTATGTCCCGGGCAAGAGCGCGGCGCCGGCCGGCGTGAAGCTGCATAAGCTGTCCTCGAACGAGACCCCGATGGGCCCGAGCCCGGCGGCGATCGCCGCGGCGCAGGACAGTGCGGCGCATCTGGAACTCTATCCGGACGGTGCCGCGACCAAGCTGCGCCAGGCCATCGCGCAGAAATACGGCCTCGATCCTGAGCGCATCGTCTGCGGCGCCGGCTCGGATGAGCTGCTGTCGCTCCTGACCTACGCCTATATGGGCCCGGGCGACGAGGGACTGTACTCGCAATACGGCTTCCTCGTGTACCGCATCGCCATCCTGGCGGCGGGCGGCACGCCGGTGGTGGCGCCGGAGCGCGACCACACCACCGACGTCGACGCGCTGCTCGCGGCGGTGACGGACAAGACCCGCATCGTCTACCTCGCCAATCCCAACAACCCGACCGGCACCTACCTGCCCTTCGACGAGGTGCGGCGCCTCCACGCCGGCCTGCCCAAGACCACCTTGCTCGTCCTCGACGCCGCCTATGCCGAGTATGTCCGCCGCAACGACTACACCGCCGGGCTCGAGTTGGTGGCCGAGTCCGAGAACGTCGTGATGACCCGCACCTTCTCGAAGGTGTACGGGCTGGCCGCGCTCCGCATCGGCTGGATGGTGGGGCCGGCAGCGATCGTCGACGCGGTCAACCGCATCCGCGGCCCGTTCAACCTCGGCTCCGCGGCGATCGCCGCCGGCGCCGCCGCGATGGCGGACGACGCCCACATCGCCAAGGCGGTGGCCCACAACGACGCGTGGCTGCCGAAGGTCACGAAGGCGCTCGAAGGGCTCGGCCTCAGCGTGACGCCGAGCGTCGGCAACTTCGTGCTGATCCACTTCCCTGAAGCAGCCGGCCGCTCGGCGGCCGATGCCGACGCCTACCTCACCGCCCGCGGGCTGATCCTGCGCCGGGTCGGCGCCTACGGCCTGCCGAACGCCCTGCGCATGACCATCGGCACCGCCGAGGCCAACGAGGCCGTGATCGCGGCGCTGACCGAGTTCGTGAAGGGCGCGGCGCGTGGCTGATGCTCCGTTCCGGCGCCTCGCCCTCGTCGGCCTCGGGCTGATCGGCTCCTCGATCGCCCGCGGCGCCCGGGCGTCGGGGCTCGCGGGCGAGATCGTCGCAGTCGACCGCGATGCGGGCGTGATCGAGCGGGTGCGCGTCCTCGGGCTCGCCGACGAGGCCGCGACCGACCTCGCCTCCGGCGTGGCCGGGGCCGACCTCGTGATCCTGTGCGTGCCGGTCGGCGCCATCGGGGCGGTGGCCGCCGAGATCGCGGGATCGCTCGCGCCCGGCGCGATCCTGTCCGACGTCGGCTCGGTCAAGGCCGCGGTGGTGGCGGCGGCCGAGCCGCATCTGCCGCCGGGCGTCAGCTTCGTGCCCGCCCATCCGGTCGCCGGCACCGAGCATTCGGGGCCGGATGCGGGCTTCGCCAGCCTTTTTCACGGCCGCTGGTGCATCCTGACCCCGCCGGAGGGCACCGACCCGGCGGCGGTCGCGCGGGTGCGGACGTTCTGGGAGGGCCTCGGCTCGGTCGTCGAGACGATGAGCCCGGCCCACCACGACCTCGTGCTGGCGATCACCAGCCACGTGCCGCACCTCATCGCCTACAACATCGTCGGCACAGCCGCCGACCTCGAGACCGTGACCCAGTCCGAGGTGATCAAGTTCTCGGCCGGCGGGTTTCGCGATTTCACCCGCATCGCCGCCTCCGACCCGACGATGTGGCGCGACATCTTCCTCACCAACAAGGAGGCGGTGCTGGAGATGCTGGGCCGCTTCAACGAGGACCTGGCGGCGCTCGCCCGCGCCATCCGCTGGGACGACGGCGAGGCCCTGCACGCCCTGTTCACCCGCACCCGGACGATCCGCCGCGGCATCGTCGCGATGGGCCAGGAAACCGCCGAGCCGGATTTCGGCCGCCGCGCCGGCGGGCCCAAAGCCGCCGAGTGACGACGGCGGAACCGTTCCGCCGTTCGAGCTTTGCCATAAGCGTTGCCGTTTCGTCGTCTTCGTCCGATACTCCCGGTTGAGGCGGCTTGGCGAAACTCGTGGTGTGATGATCGTGCGCAATCGATCGACCTGGATGCGCGGCCTCGCGGTGGCCCTGATCGGGGCGCAAGCGGCCGCTTGCGCGTCGCTGCCGCGGGCGCCCTACACGGCCGCCGAGGCCGCCGCCGCCACGGTGCCGGGGCAGGCCCCCGACGTGCGCTTCTGGGCCGACGGCCCGGCCCGCAGCTTCGCGGCGGTCGCCGACCAGGTGAAATCCTCGCGGGAGCCGTTCAGCTACCTCGCCCTCTCGGGCGGTGGCGGCGACGGGGCCTACGGCGCCGGCGTGCTCAACGGCTGGAGCGAGACCGGCCGGCGGCCGAACTTCACCATGGTGTCGGGCGTCTCGACCGGCGCCCTGATCGCGCCCTTCGCGTTTCTGGGGCCGGCCTATGACGGCTACCTGCGCGAGATCTACACCAGCGGCGAGGCCGCGACCCTGGTACGCTCGCCCAACCCGCTCAACGTGCTGATCGGCGACGGGCTGTTCGGCGACGCGCGCCTGCGCGACCTCGTCGGGCGCTACGTCACGCCGGACCTGCTGGCGGCGGTGGCCGAGGAGCACCGCAAGGGCCGGCGCCTCCTCGTCGTCACCACCAACCTCGATTCGCAGCGCGCCGTGATCTGGGACATGGGTGCCATCGCGGCGAGCGGCCAGCCCAACGCGAGCGACCTGTTCCGCGACGTGCTCACCGCCTCGGCCAGCGTGCCGGCGGTCTTCCCGCCGATGCTGATCGACGCCCAAGCCGGCAACCGCGCCTTCCAGGAGATGCATGTCGACGGCTCGGTGGTGACCCCGGTCTTCACCCTGCCCGAGGCCTTCCTGACCCAGGACGGGCGCATCGCCGCGAGCCGCGGCAAGCCCAACATCTACGTCGTCATCAACGGCCGCATCGAGCCGAGCTTCGACGTGGTGCAGAACGGCACCCTGCCGATCGCGGTGCGCTCGCTCTCGACCGTCGGGCGCTCTCGCGCCCGGGCGACGCTGGCCAGCACCTACGCCTTTGCCCGCCGCAACGGGATGGGCTTCAACCTGACCTATATCGACCGGCGCATCCCCGAGGTCCCGGCCTCGCAGGGATTCGACACCGCCTATATGCGCCGCCTCTACGACGACGGCTACGAGAAGGGCCGCGCCAACACGGTCTGGCAATCGGGCCTGCCGCGCGAGGGCGAGCCGGCGGTGCCGGCGGTGCCGACGCTGGCCCTGCGATAGGAGACGCGCCGTGGCGGAGGAACTGGACGGCAAGGTCGCGGCGGTCACCGGCGCGGCCTCAGGCATCGGGCTCGCCAGCGCCGAGGCGATGCTGGCGGCAGGCGCCCGGGTGGTGCTGGTCGACCGCGACGAGGCGGCGCTGACGAAGCTGTGCGCGACGCACGGCGAGGCGGCGATTCCGCTGCCCCTCGACCTCCTCGATCCGGCGGCCTGCGCGGACCTACTGCCGCGGATCCTGGCGGCGGCCGGCCGCCTCGACATCCTGCACGCCAATGCCGGGACTTACGTCGGCGGCGACCTCGTCGAGGCCGAGTCGGCGGCGATCGACCGGATGCTCACCCTCAACGTCAACGTCGTGATGAAGAACGTCCACGACGTGCTGCCGCACATGATCGAGCGGGGCGCGGGCGACATCATCGTGACGAGCTCGCTCGCGGCGCATTACCCGACGCCGTGGGAGCCGGTCTACGCCTCGTCGAAATGGGCGATCAACTGCTTCGTCCAGACGGTGCGGCGGCAGGTGTTCAAGCACGGCATCCGCGTCGGCGCGATCTCGCCGGGTCCCGTCGTCACGGCCCTGCTCGCCGACTGGCCGGCGGAGAAGCTGGCGGAGGCCCGCGCCTCCGGCAGCCTGCTCGAGCCCGCGGAGGTGGCGAACGTCGTGATGTTCATGCTGACGCGCCCGCGCGGCATGACGATCCGCGACGTGGTGATGCTGCCGACGAATTTCGATCTGTAGGGTGTCGGTCAGGCGGTCTTCCGAAGGCGCACGCCGGTATCATACCCTTCACGTCATCCCGGGGCCGCGAAAGCGGAACCCGGGATCCATAAACGCTGACAGTTGAGAATGAAGCGGAGGACGTCCCGCTTCATCCGGCATCGTCAGCGGCTATGAATCCCGCGGTCTCGACTTTGTCGAGCCCCGGGATGACGCGGAGTGTGTCAGGATTGTCGAGCGACCGACTAGCCCGCCTTGCCTAGAACGCGGAGCAGACCCCCTCCTCCGCTTCCCCGTACCAGGTGAAGTGCTTCTTGATCGGCTCGATCACGTCCCAGGTGCCGGAAAAGCCCTTCGGCGTGACGAAGGCGTCGCCGGCCCGGTAGGTGCGCGAGCCGCCCTCGGCATCGGTGACGATCACCACGCCTTCGAGGATCTGGATGAACTCGTCGCGGTCGAAGTCGATGCGGAACTTGCCGACCCGGCAGGTCCAGATGCCGGCCGCGAACCGGCCGTCGGCGCTGCGGTAGAGGTAGGTCGCGGTCTGGGCCGGGTTGCCCGACAGGATCGTCGAGAAGGCCGGCAGGTAGGTGTCGGCCGGGGGCTGCAAAGCCGGAAAGTCGACCGTCCGCTGCAGCGGCCCGTCGAGGAGCGCCGGCGGCTCGCGGCGCAGGAACGGCACCATCCGCAGCACCGGCATGACGCCCATATAGGCCAGCACCGGTCCGGCCGAGGTGATGAGCTGCTTGATGAGTGCCATGACGTCCTCTCGAGGCGATGGTCGCCGCCCGCCGCAACCCGTTCGCTGATCGCGATATACAAACCCGTCGCCGTTAACGGAGGGCTGCGGCGATGGCTCGAATGTGCGGGGATGTGTCGGCCCCCGGCAGGAAAGGTTAAGGGAACCTCGCCGCCGCTGTCGATCATCCAATAGGTGGCGGGACGGTGCGCCGTCGTCGGTCAAAAGCCTGCGAGATACGGGGATGATCATCGCCTTCTGTTGGCGATTTGCGATGGAGACGCTTACATCGTCCAGCAGAGTGAGGGTGAAGATGGGTGCGGTCTCGTCACGGTTGCGGCGCCTCGGCCGGGGACTGGCACTGGCGGTCCTGCTGTGCGGCGCCGCGGCGTCCCACCCGTCCTTCGCCGGCTCCCTCGCCTGGCCTGCCGGACGCGGCCTCGTTGACCAGACCGGGGCGGCGGTGGACGAGGCCCGCTTCGCCGGGCGGCTGCGCCTGGTCTATTTCGGCTACACCCGCTGCCCCGACCTCTGCCCGACCGCCCTGATGACGGTGACGCAGGCCCTCGACGAATTGCCGCCGGCCCTCCTCGCCCGGCTGGCGCCGGTGCTGATCGCGGCCGATCCGGAGCGCGACGGCCCGGGCGTGCTGGCGTCCTACCTCGACACGTTCCACCCCGCCATCGTGGCGGTGACCGGTCCGGTCGCGGTGATCGACGGCCTCGCGGCGGCCTACGCCGCGCCGATCCGGCGCCACGACGGCGTCGTCGATCACCCGCTCGAGTTCTTCCTCGTCGGCCCGACGGGGGCGCCGGTCGGCCGGATCCCGGTCACGGTCACGCCGGACGCGCTCGCCGGGATCCTGCGGCGCGCTCTCTCGCGGTGAACCAATCGGTGCGATCGCGCTGCATCGCACGGCTTTTCTTCGCACCGCACCAAGCACAGGCAACATCAGGAACCCGTGATTCGGCACGAAGCGGGTTGACGCAATCGCCGGCTCGGCTACTCATATAGAAAATCATAAGAACAAAGAACGATTCCACCGGGAGGAACGATGGATCGCGGAGAACGGCGCGCGCAGAGGTCCGAGTCCGGACTCGACCGGCGCAGCGTGGTGATGGGGGCCGTGGCCTGCTGCGCGGCGGCGGGCACCGCCTGGGCGGGACCCGAGGATCTGCTGCCGCAAAAGGGCGACCGGCTGGTGATCGGCGACGGCGCCAAGGCCGGCCAACCCGTGACGCTCGACGGCCTGCCCGTCGGCGGCGACCTCATCGAGGCGGTGGCGGTCGACGCCCAAGGCAACAAGCGCGAGGGCTCGCGCTTCGCCAAGATCATCCTGGTGCGGGTCGCGCCCGACCAGGTCGCCGAGGACCAGCGCGCCCACGCGGTCGACGGCGTGCTCGCGCTCTCGGCCATCTGCACCCACCAGGGCTGCACCATCTCGGGCTGGAACCACGAATCGAAGCGCCTGAGCTGCTTCTGCCACCATTCCGAGTTCCTGCCCGCCGAGGGCGGCCGGGTGGCCAAGGGGCCGGCGCGCAAGCGCCTGCCGGTGCTGCCGCTGGCCAGGGGCGAGGGCGGCACGCTGATGGTGGCCGGCGGCTTCACGTCCAAGCCCGGGCCGGGCCCCGCCTGAGCAGGACGGGGCGGCGTTCGCGCGCCGTCCCGCGTCAATACGGCAGCGCTGCCGCGCGGTCGTCGAGGATGCGAGGCGGCGCCGCTGCGCCGCCTGGCGAGAGGGGACCGAGATCCACGCAACAATGACGCGGATCCGGACAAAAAACACATCAGGGTTTTCGGGAAACGCCGGGCCGGCCCTCGCGCCGGCTCCTTGGTTGAGGAGAGCAGCATGTCACGTCTCGTTCGCGCCAGGGGCTGGCTCGCCGCGGTCGCGCCCTGTGCGGTGGCCCTCGCGCTGTCCGCCGCTCCGGTCCAGGCCGGCTCCGCCGACAGCAAGCAGGCCGCCGAGGGCAAGGTCGATTACAAGCCGGTCACCGACCAGCGCCTCGCCAATCCCGAGCCCGAGAACTGGCTGCAATACCGCGGCAACTACCAGAGCTGGGGCTACTCCCCCCTCGACCAGATCACCGCGAAGAACGTCACCAAGCTCGTCGCGGCCTGGAGCCTGTCGACCGGCGTGAGCGAGGGCCACCAGGCCCCGCCGATCGTCAACAACGGCGTGATGTTCGTCACGACGCCGCAGGCCCAGGTGATGGCGATCAACGCCCGCACCGGCGAGATCCTGTGGCGCTACCAGAAGGAGCTGCCGCCGGAGCTGTCGCAGCTCCACCCGACCAATCGCGGCGTCGGGCTCTACGGCGACAACGTCTACATGACCACCACCGATTCCTGCGTGGTCGCGCTCGGCGCGGCCACCGGCAAGGTGAAGTGGGAGAAGTGCGTCGCCCCCTGGCAGGACGGCTACTACATGACGCTCTCGCCGCTGGTGGCGAAGGGCAAGGTCGTGGTCGGCGTCTCCGGCGGCGAGTACGGCGTGCGCGGCTTCATCACGGCGCTCGACGCCGAGACCGGCAACGAGGCCTGGAAGACCTACACGGTGGCCGGCCCCGGCGACCCGGCGGCCGATACCTGGAAGGGCGACGCCTGGAAGACCGGCGGCGGCTCGGTCTGGATCCAGGGCAGCTACGATCCGGCGGCCAACCTCGCCTATTTCGGCACCGGCAACGGCGGCCCGTGGACGCCGGATTCCCGGCCGGGCGACAACCTCTACACCTCGTCGGTCGTCGCCCTCGATCTCGACAGCGGCAAGATCAAGGGCCACCACCAGTACCACTGGAACGACGCCTGGGACTGGGACGAGGTCTCGGCGCCGGTGCTGATCGACATCGAGCGCGACGGCAAGAAGATCCCCGCCGCGATCCATGCCGGCCGCAACGGCTATCTCTGGACCCTGGAGCGCAGCAAGGACGGGCCCTTGAGCTTCGTCGACGGCAAGCCGTTCGTGTACCAGAACGTCTTCTCGTCCCTCGATCCGAAGACCGGCCGGCCCTCCTACGACCAGTCGAAGATCCCCGGCATCAACCGCCGCGCCGCCTTCTGCCCCGGCCTGTGGGGCGGCAAGGACTGGCCGCCGGAGGCCTACAACCCGAAGACCGGTTTGTTCTACATCCCCTCCAACGACAACCTGTGCTCGGAGCTGGCCGGGGCCCAGGCCGGCACGCGCAAGCCGGGTGAGCTCTATATCGGCATCCCGATCGACGAGGTGCTGAACTCCCTGCGCCTGCGCGACGGCGTCGACAAGTCGAAGCCCTTCGCCATCGGGGCGATCCAGGCCTGGGATCCGAAGACCGGCAAGAAGGCCTGGCAGCACGACTTCCAGGATTCGGCGAATTGGGGGCCGTTGCTGACCACCGGCAGCGGGCTGATCTTCGCCGGCGGCACCAGCGACCGGAAGTTCCGGGCGCTCGACGGCACCACCGGCAAGGTGCTGTGGGAGACGCGGCTCAATTCCGGCGTCACCGGCGTGCCGTCGAGCTACATGATCGACGGGATCCAGTACGTCGCGGTCCAGGCCGGCTGGGGCGTCGATGCCGAGCGCATGCTCACCGGCATCAACGCGCTCATCCCCGAGGAGCGCCGGGTCAGCGTCCTGCCCCAGGGCGGCGTGATCTGGGTGTTCCGGGTCATGGGCGAGGAGGCGGCGGCCAAGTGATCCGCCAAGTGATCCGCCATGTGATCCGCCAAGTGATCGGCAGCCGTTCGATGATGAAGCCGGGGCTGCGTCTCGCCGCCCTGGCGCTCGCCGGCCTCCTCGCGGGGCCGGCGGGCGCGCAGAGCCCGCAACCGGGCCCGCAGGAGGGAACGGCGGCCGCCAGCGCCGCCCCCCTCCCCTCGCAGCCCGACGCCCTCGTCGCCTACGTGACGAAGGCCATTCGCGACCACGACGTCGCCGCCTTCGAGCGGCTGGTGAACTGGACCGGCACCCGGGCGCAGAGGAAGCGCCTGACGCTCTACCAGATCCGCTCCGGCTTCGGCCGGCCAATCAAGGCGGCCTCCCTGGAGCCGATGCCGGAGGACGGCCTCGCCGAGGCGACCGCCCGTGGCACCCTCAAGGCCAACATGCCGATCACCGACCGGCTGCGGGTGGTGTTCGACGAGCCGCCGGTCGAGGGCGACGCCGCCCCCACCAGCGTGTTCCTGATCGGCCGCGAGGGCGCCACCTACCGCATCGCCCTGCTGGTCCCGACCGGCCCGCCCAAGGGCAAATAGGCGAAACGCGAACAGGCGAAGGGCAGACAGGATGTCGGTCCGCGCTTGACCGCGGGCCCCGGGTGGCGCAAGCGTTTGGAATTATAATTCCACTGCCCGGAGGATTCGGCCATGGACTTCACGCTCTCCCCGCGCATCGAGGAGTTCCGCGCCCGCATCGCGGCCTTCGTCGAGAGCGAGATCCTGCCCGTCGAGGCCGACCGCACCACCTGGGACGAGCATGAGAATATCGGGCCGGAGGCTCTTGGTGCCTTGCGCGCCAAGGCCAAGGCCGCCGGGCTGTGGTGCCTGCAGCTCAAGCCCGAGACGGGCGGCCAGGGCCTCGACAAGGTCGGGATGGCGGCCTGCTACACCGAGATGAACCGCTCGATCTTCGGGCCCGTCGTGTTCAACTCCGCCGCCCCCGACGACGGCAACATGATGGTGCTGGAGGCTTTGGGCACGCCGGAGCAGAAGGCGCGCTGGCTGGAGCCGATCGTGTCGGGCGCGGTCCGCTCGGCCTTCGCGATGACCGAGCCGCATCCCGGCGGCGGCTCCGACCCGTCGATGATCCAGACCCGCGCCGAGCGCCAGCCCGATGGCTCCTGGCGGATCTCGGGCCGCAAGTGGTACATCACCGGCGCCGAGGACGCGGCCCACTTCATCCTGATCGCCCGCACCTCGGACGATCCGCGCTACGGGCTCACCGCCTTCCTGTTCCACCGCGACCAGCCGGGCTGGGAGATCGTCCGCCGCATCCCGATCATGGGACCGGAGGAGCATGGCGGCCATTGCGAGCTCGCCTTCGACGGCCTCACGATCAAGCCCGAGGACGTGCTCGGCGGCGAGGGCAAGGGCCTGAAGGTGACGCAGGTCCGCCTCGGGCCAGCCCGGCTCACCCACTGCATGCGCTGGCTCGGCCTCGCCGGCCGCTGCGTCGAGATCGCGCGGGACTACGCGGTGAAGCGCGAGGGGTTCGGCGTCCGGCTCGCCGACCGCGAGAGCGTGCAGCTGATGCTCGGCGGCCTCGCCATGGACATCGAGATCGGCCGTCTCCTGGTGATGCGCGCCGCCTGGGAGCTCGACCAGGGCCGCTTCGCCCGGAAAGAAGTCTCGATGGCGAAGGTCCACGTCGCCAACACCCTGCACAGGGCGGCGGATATCGGCATCCAGATCAACGGCGCCCGCGGCTATTCCAAGGACACGGTGCTGGAGTGGATCTACCGCTACGCCCGCCAGGCCCGCCTGGTCGACGGCGCCGACGAGGTCCACCGCATGGTGCTGAACCGCCACCTCGAATCGGAGGGACGCGGCTTCTTCGCCTGGCCGACTGCCTAAGGCGTGAGCGCCAGGCCCCAGACAGCCAGAACCAGATCGGCGGAGACCTGCAAGGCTCTCCGTCCCGAGACCTCGCTCGAGTCGCCCATGCCCGCCCTCCACCCCGACGTCCAGGCCCTGCTGGCGATGCTGCGCGCCGCCAACGCGCAGCCCCTCGAAGCACTGCCGCCCGAGGCGGCACGCCGCGGCTACCTCGCCGGGCGCCGGGCCCTGCAGCCGCCGCCGGATCCGGTCGCCGAGATCCGCGACCTCGCCGCCCCCTCCCCGGCCGGACCGGTGCCGCTGCGGCTCTATCGCGGCGAGGGCACGATGCCCGGCACGCCCCTGCCCTGCCTCCTCTACCTGCATGGCGGCGGCTGGGTGCTCGGCAACATCGAGTCGCACGACTGGGTCTGCCGGCGGCTCGCCAACCTGACGCAGGCCTGCGTGATCGCAGTCGATTATCGGCTGGCCCCCGAGCATCCGTTCCCGGCCGCGGTCGAGGATGCGGCGGCAGCTCTGGCCTTCGCGGCCGAGCGGGCGGAAGGATTGGGCATCGATCCGGACCGCCTCGCGGTCGGCGGCGACAGCGCCGGCGGCAATCTCGCGGCGGTGCTCGCCCTGATGGGTCGCGACGGCACCCTGCCGCGGACGGCGATGCAGGTGCTGCTCTACCCGTCCGTCGATCTCGGCCTGACCAGCGAGGGATTCGAGCGCATCACGGAGGGCCAGCCCCTGACCACAGGCACGATGCGCTACTTCGTCGACCACTACGCGCCCGACCCGTGCGACCGCACCGATTGGCGTGCCTCGCCGGCCCGCGCCGCGAGCCTCGCCGGCACGGCGCCCGCCCTGGTGCTGACCTGCGGCCACGACCCGCTCTGCGAGGAGGGCCGCCTCTACGCCCACCGCCTCGAGCGCGAGGGCGTGCCGGTCACGGCCCTGCATCTCTCCGATCAGACCCACGGCATCCTGACGATGAGCCGCGCGGTGCGCACCGCGGCGACGGTGCTCGCCTTCGTGGCCGAGGCCCTGCGGGAGCGCTGGACCTTAAGCGGACCGGAGGGTGGGCGCGGCGGACTGTAGCGTCCGCCGGCTCACTGCGCCTTGTAGCGCTTCACAGCCGCGCTCACCGCCGCCGGCGCCTTCGCCGGTGCCGTCTTCTCCGGCGCGCCCTTGACCACCTCCGGCGCCGGCGGAGCGGCCTTGGTCTCGGCCTTGGGAGGAGCGGCCTCGGTGCGGAGTGCGGGCCTCGCGTCGAGGGCAGGCTTGGTCTCGACAGCGGTCTTGGCTTCGGCGGCGGGCTCGACCGCTGAAGCATCTTTCGGCGCTTCGGCTTTCGGCGGCTGAGCCGCGGCGGCGCGGGCGTCGGACTTCGTGTCGGGCGTCGACCTCGGGGCGGCAGGCTTCTCGGCGGGAGCAGGGACTGCCAGCGGCTTGGCGGCGGGCGGCTTGGCGGCGGGCGCCTCGCCCGGGGCCGCAGGCAGCCTGGCGTCATGCACGTCGTGCGCGGCCTTGCCCTCGGGCTTCCCCGGCCCCGGGGCGTCCTGGTCGCCGGCCCGGTGCGGACCACGGGGGCCGGCCGCGGGCGCGCCGTGGCCGTGCGGTCCCGCGGGACGCGCCGGGCCGGCGTGCGGGTGCTCTGCATTGTCGCGGCCCGCCGTGCCGTGTTCCGCCTTGCGCTTCGGGTCGCTTTGCTCCGCCTTGCCCCGCTCCGCGAGGCCGGGGCCTGCCACCGCGGTCTCGCCCGGCCCCTGCGGCCGGGGCGTCACGTCGGCATTCGCCGTCGGCGCGACGGCCGGCTTCGGTGCGAGGGCGGGGATGCGGGGCGCGGGCAGCGCGACGGAATCCGTCCGCACCCCATCGGTGGCGGTTCTCGCCGCCGGCGCCACGGCCGCCGGATCGGCGGCGTAGCTGCGGACCGCCCGCTGCACGTCGCCGGACAGGGTGCGCCCGGTCTGCCCCGCCGCGTCGGCGATCTCGCCGGACACAGCCCGTTGCAGCAGGTCCCGCACCGCCTGCCCGGGCTTGAACGGGAGGACGCGAGGCGCGGCCGCATCGAGCCCGTCCAGCATGGCCGCCACCGCCTTGCCGGCAGCCTTCGCGGCCGTCCGCCCGCTGGCATCGACCGTGGCGGCCTGAACGAACCGGTCGGGCCCGTCGCGACCTCGCGATCCCCCGCCGACGCGGCGCTCGACGACGCGATCCCCAGTATCTGGCGGGCGAGTTCGAAGCGCGACAGAAGTTCAGGCCTGGTCTGTCCCTTCGCGGTCATGCCCTGCGGGCGCTTGGTCGAGATCTGGACTGCGCTGCCGATCGCCGAGACTTGCATCGTGCTCTCCTGTGCTGAAGGCGAGCATCGGCCCCGAGGCGTTTCGGATACCAGGCCAGGATCCATAAAATTCGATGCAATCTGAATTTTCCGAAAGCACATATCTGAATTTGTTGATGCGATCTGAGTCTTGGATGGTATAGATAGATATATCGAGCGGCCTAATCCAATGCATCTGCACAAGACTGATTTATATTTCCACGCCTAGATCTAGCTCTCATCATGCGATCATCGACAGTCTTCGCCGTATGCCGGCGGGTCCGTGGTCGTTGTCGCTGCAGAAATAGAGAGAAACGAAGCGTTGCGAGGCAGCAGGTCACCCCCACGTCCGCGCTTTCGCACGAGGCCGCGAATGCCCGGATCGGTGAGATATGATTCCTATTCCGGATTCCCGCGGGCTGCCGGGCACGGCGGGAATGACGGCCGCGCCGGTCTGCCGCCGGCATGATCCGTCATGCTGCGACGGCCGCACCGATCCATCGTCCGCGTCGCAGGCCTGGGACAGGGTCGATCCGGGACGCGATCGAGCAACCCGCACGAAAAGCCGTCGCCGGGGACCGATTTTGTCGCCCGGCTCACCCTGCGCTTCGTGCGTCGGACCGGCACTCGGGCGATCCGACTCACGGCGGAAAAGCGGTGCACCGCCTCGATCTCTTGCTCAGCCTCTCGCGAAAACGCTCCGGCGAGTTGCGGGCGACGCGGGCTGGCAGGCGGAAAGCCGCGGCTTTCCGCATCCCGGCCGGGCTACCACGACAGACCTAGGCCGCTCCGTGCAGCAGGCTCAGGCCCCGTCGCGGGCCGCCCGCTTGGGCGTGCCGGCGGACTTCCGGCGCGGTTTGGCAGGTCTCTCGGTCGGGCCTTCGGCGGCGACATCGTCCGCGGGCTCCGGCGCCGGCTCGGGCGGGCGCACCGTCTCGGGCCCCCTCGCCTCGCGGGTGATCATCTCCACCATGCTCTGCGGCAGGCGGACGAAATGGCCGGTGCCGTGCCCGGACCGGTCGAGGATCTCGGCGAAGACGGGCTTGTGCGGCTCGTGCCCGGCCTCGCCTAGCGCGCAGGGGCGGCGCGGCAGGACGCTCAGCTTCGCGGCGAGTTCCTTCGGCACCAGTGCGTTCACGCCTCACCCTCCCGTCTGCCGGACAGGGCGGAGATGTAGAACCCTTAGGGTTAACGATCGGCTGCCACGGCGGCGGGTGCGTCGGTCATGGCGACGCCGGGCCCGTCGCCGACCGGCGCGAGGTAGGTCCGCACCCCAGCCTCGATCACGACGAAACCGGTTGACCGCGCCCCGCCGATTCCCTAGATCGTTGACCCACAGGAGACGTGGCCGAGCGGCTGAAGGCACTCGTTTGCTAAATGAGCAAGCCCCGAAAGGGGCTTCGAGGGTTCGAATCCCTCCGTCTCCGCCACCCTGCCTTTAAGTCTCTGACTTGGCTGGGTTTTTTTGGAACACTGGCTAACTGAAATGACTGGTTAGCCAGTCAGTGTTCATGATTTCGTCTCAAGGCGCCCCATAGCTCGAGCTGCTAAGCCACGTCGGCCTGCCGCGCGGGTGTACCGCTCGACCTCCTCGAGAGATTGATGACCTGTGACCGCCATGATCTCGTGTGCGGTGCACCCCGCCTCGGCTAGGCGTCTGGCAGCCGCCTTTCGCAGACCATGTGGCGAGCAGCCGTCGGATAGCCCTGCCTTGTGAACACACTCGCGAAACCAATTGGTGAAGCCAGGTGGTGTGAACGGCTTGCCTTGCGCGGTGACCAGGAAGGCAAGGTGCTGCGTGGGCGTCGCATTCAAAACGCGATGCAGCTCCGGATGTATCGGTATCCCAACCTCCATACCCGTTTTCTGCTGCCGGATCGTCAGAACGCCATCACTGATGTGCTGAGGACCCATTCGGACTACGTCCGAGCGGCGCTGTGCCGTGTAGAGCAGCAGGGAGAAGGCCAGCCGAGCACGCGTGCCAATTGGAAATTGCGCCTCGAACTGCGCAATGTCGGTTTCTGACCAAGTATAGAAGCCATCTGTCTTGGTCGAAATCTTCTTGACGCCAAGACTAGGGTCATCCTCTCTCAGGCCCTCCTCGATCGCCAGCTGCATGAGTCCGCGAATACGGTCGAGCAGGTTGTTCGCCGCTGAGGGCGTCTCTTGCATCGACCTGATGATGTGTCGGACGTGCTCGCGTTTAAGTGTCGCGATGCGTTTGTCACCGTGCGCCTTGCGGAAGCGTTCGAGGATGCCACGATATGTGACCTGAGTTGATGCAGCCAGCGTCCTGAACGCCGGTGTGGTGTAGTACAGCGCGATCAGCGCTGAGATGCTGCCAGGCGCTGACCGTTCGGCTCCGACAGCCTTGCCGGCTGCTGTCGGCTTACCCTCAAGGGCGGCTTGGTAGGCCTCCATGAAGGCTTGCGAGCCCGGTAGGCCAGGCAGTTGCGTCCGAGGCTGGTTGCCGCGCCTAAAGTAGTGGCGCGGCTTCCCATGTCTGTCCGTGTAAGAGTGCACGTATCGGAGCTTGATTCGACTCACTGAAAGACCCCATCCCACTCGTTCTCATTTTCGTGCTGAGAGCAGAGGTGGTCAAACCCGGCATCCAGCTGACGGACGCACCAGCGTACACAGCCATCGACGCGTACCGGCTTCGGCATAATGCCTTGTTTCACCCATTTGAGAAATGTCGACTCGCTGACATCGAAGTAGATGGCAGCATGCTCGGCATTCAGCGCACGACGCCTTAGCTCAGCAGGGCGAGAGGCGGCGAGCGGGAACCTATGGCTAGATTCTGATTTTGGTCGTACGACGTGGTCCAGCGAAGATTGTTCGCTGGGCGGCGACGACTTGAGATTGCTGACTGTACTTTGCAGACGTAGGTCGCCACGCTTCTCGCGGCTTCCACGCGCGGTTGCCTGATGGCTTGACCCGCTCGGCATTTTATTAATCCAGGTACCCCCGACCACAATGTTGATCGAAGGGAGAAAGGGAGCCGATCAAAACTGGCCCACCAAGCATGCGTGTCCGAACCATGGAGGCACAAACGGACTGCAGCTCCTCATGGTTGGCACAAACCAACCCAACCGGCAACCCCAAAAAGACCAGCTTGCGCTGTGCCTCGAGCCTGAGACCGAACGCGCCTTGCTTCGCGGTGCACGCCCGCAGGTAGCTGATGAACCAGTCCTCGGCCACAGCGCCCCTTACGCTGTTACGAACCGAACGACGTTGGATGACCGGTTCGTGCATCTCTGCCGTCTCTGGCCTCAACCCCGTGGCAGTGATGATGATGCTCTGACCTAGTGGTGAAGCTCTGCACTCAACCGCTCACTCGGCTTCGCTGTGGTGTGGACGCGGGCAGTTCGTGCGTTCCGGCCGTCTCTGGACGCAACCTCTGACGTGAAGGTCTCGGACAGGGAGGAGCCTGCGGCAGCTCACGTGGGGGTCGCCCCCCCCTGGGTCAGGTGGGTGCTCTGGCGATGCGGCTGCGAGGAGTCTGACGTGTCCCACCGGGTCCGCGGGGCTCACGGTTGGGTCCAGAACGGAGGTTGCTGGGAAGGGTTGGGACCGTGCAGGGAAATTACGTTTCCCAGCACCCCCTAAGTGATTGGATTTCATATGCTTTTTAGAGATCTGTCAGGTACACCAGCAAAAAGTCTGATCTGATCCACGTGTGAAACAGATATTATTTTTGGCCGACGCCCCCTGGTCGGGAAGGGGGTTGGGCACAGAAAAATAAAAACTCACACACATAGAGGACGGAGGAGCAAAATTGCTGGTGTACCTGACAAAACTCTGAGAACCCCTGCAGTTTCAGTCACTTACCCCCTGCTTGGAATTTTTATTTCCAAGCACAGGCCAAGCGCTTCCAAGCAGGGGCCAAGGGCGCCCGGAAGTCACGAACGCCCGGACGCCACAGTTTCGTTACCCTTCCTCACTTTCGCCATCCACGTCTTAATGCTGCCTTACTGTATTGACGCTTCGTCAAATTTACCGACTCCGCGGCGGGCGCGAAACCTCGGGTGGTTCGGGTGGTACGTCTTCATGAAGCCATCGAGCAGGAGCACGTAGGTCAACATGGGACCAGTGATAGAATTCCCTTCCATCGAGCACGCGGCCGAGTCCTACCTCCGCCCCGTCGAGCCGACGCCCGATGCACCGGCCGAAGTCACCCGCGTAGCGTTCCGCGTCTTTCCGGAAGGGGATGTGATTGCGCTGTTCCCTGACATCGTCGAAGGCACGGGGACGATTTCGAGTTTTCAGCATGTGGGGCAGCATGGGGCCGCGTCCCGCGGCCTCGTCAAGGAACTGCGCCCCGCCACGGCCGAGGAGTCGGCAGACTTGCGCCGGGAACTGGAGTCGGCACCCTATCACTACCGCTTCGCCGATTTTGATCCTCCGGCGCCAGCCGGCGCGCCCGCGGCCATGGAGGCCGATCCGTTCGCGAGTCTCGCCCCGGGCGAGACTGCCGGTTGGCTGATGACCGTTCCGCGCACGCCCGTGGCCATTCTCCTGGAAGGGAGCATAGAGCGGCCCACCTACTTCGTGCGGCTCCTTACGCCTGGCCACGGCCGCGACGCTGGCGAAACGGCTTGGTACCGTAAGGGCTTCTCCGTGGTCCGGGCCCGGCCGGCACAAAAACCGCGCGCGGACGGACTCGAGCCGGCCGGCCCGGCCTATCACCCGACGATGGTGGAGGCCTTGCGGCTGTACCAGAATGAGGTAAAGGCGCGCCTGTACCCGACACCTGAAGCAGAGGCTGACAGGGACTATGCGAGCGCCAGGGACCTCTTAGCCTCCGAGGGCAGCGCGGTCGACCCTGTCACGCTGGTGCGAAACTTCACACGGGAGGCTTGCGCCGCGCAACTGGCGCGGGCGCGTAAGATCCGGGCCGCCCTGCGCGCCGGCCGTGAGGCTTGGCAGGGGGCCGCGGCCTGGAAGGGGGAAAACGCCCCCCACGACCTAGCGGACGCGCAACGGATCCTGTGCATGTATCGGGAGGAGAGGAGCGCGTTCGTGGCCGCAGCGGCCCGCGCGGCCGCTGGCGCCCCGCCTGTGGCCACGGAAGCGGCATTGGAGGCCGGACAGGTCGCCGATACCGGCTGAGGCGCCGGCGGGGCTGGAGCCGGCTACCGCAAGAGCACCAACGACTTTCGTCAGGGGTGGGGGCGTCATTCCTATGCTGACACCCGCTCCGTCGTAGGGACAGCTAGCCAGCCCTCCGTTCGGGCAATCGACGCCACTCGCCCATTCTGAAAGGCGCCCCGCTCCAAGCGAAGGCCTGACAGGGAACCGAATAGAGTGAGCAGTCGTAATCTCTTGAGATTTTTAGCGGGATATTATGATGAACTTGGACCCGGTTAGATGCATCAAATTTTCACAGAGATGAAATTTCGATGTGTAAATATTGCAAATCATTGCCGTTGGCTGGAACGCAAATGATTTCTCCTCCTGACAAGATGCTTCACTAACCAAGAGATTGCGCGGCTTTTGGGGACTCTCTGAACCTATCTCTAGCCAAAATTGTATTCTGGACACAACCCAATACCCAGGAGTCATGTTGGACACGTCATCCGCTAACAAGCGCGCTTACCTCTCCCCTGCACGATACGAGATCTAGTATCGGCAATGCAGAGAGGCGCATGTAGCCCGTCGGGTGTGAGGTTGAGTACAGACCTCGGGAATCTACTTATGACGCTATACCGGCAAGTGTCTCGGATAAGGGCCCCTGGGTGTACTCCCCGTCATGGGTCCCTCGACTTTCTTTATGGGTGAATTACAGCGATTGCCTGCGCGACCTACTGCACTCCCCACCTGGCGAGCGCGGCCTCGGCGTCAGCTGAATCCCCTTGAATGCGGTAGATAGTGCCACGGCTCAGACCAGTATCCCTGGCGATGGCAGAGACACCTACGCCCTGAGCGAGCTGGGCGCGCACAATGTCGAGCTGAGCGCGGCTGTAGGACGGTTTCCGGCCTCGATAGGCGTCATCCCGAGCTTTGGCATGGGCGATGCCGGCTCGCTGTGCTTCCTTGGTCGCTTCGACCTGCGCCTGTGCCGTAGCGCTCATGAATGCGATGAGTGCATCCCTCACGGCCTGTTGCATCGGGTCCTTGGTAGCGCCGTCGAACGTCAGCCCGTTGATGACCGTGCGGACGATCACGCCGCAGCGCATCAGCTCCCGGATGGTGTCGGTCACGTCTTGGTAGTCGCGGCCGAGCCGGTCGACCCACCGGACCACGAGCACGTCACCGCGCCGGAGCATGTCGAACAGGCGCCGGCCCTGCGGCCGATCGGCAAGCCGGGTGCTGACGCCGCTCACGCCCTCGTCCGCGACCACGGCGTCGATCGCGAAGCCCGCGGACTCAGCCTGGGTGCGCTGGTGAGCGACGGTCTGCTCCGTGGTGCTCACACGGGCGTAGAGAATGACCTGGGACATGCGGCGAAAGCGTCCGTTGAAGTGACGTCCGCATAAAGACTTGTCCGTTAATCTAAATCAACCCTAGTGGACAGGATCTCGGACTGCCGCGGCTGTGTCCGCATGGGTATACCCATGCGGACATGCCACAGACGCATGACCGGTCAAGATGGATCTGTGACGTCCACCAACGACGCGGTCCGATTTTGGATGCCGCTCATGTGGACCTGAGCTAGAGCCGGTCCGATGAAGCAGGACCTAACGGACTGATCAAGGCGGTGCGTCTGATGCATGGATAGGTGTCGAGCGCGCTGCAAACGCACTCGCTGCCCGTTTGGTCGCCGTCCTTGGCCTAACCGATTGTCCTCATTCCGAATTTGCTCAGCGGACACGTTCGAGGATCAATACAGATAGATACAGCTCCTATATTGCTTCCGTATCAGCCTATTTATAGACTACTCGAGGCGCAATATTAGAAGCGCATTGATACAGCGCCAGTAAAGCGGCGTGGAGATCCGGGATAAACGCGAAATACGTTCAGCGAGCTCTCGTAGTAAGTGGTGTCAAACACGTTCTCGATATTCAGGGAGAAGCGGATGTTCTCCCAGCGGTAGTAGGCGAGCGCGTCCACCGCGATGTACGCGGGCAGCGTGAAGCCGGTGCCGGCGGCGTCGCCCGCCCGTGCACCGACAGCGCGCACACCGCCGCCGATCCCGAACCCCTTCCACTCCCCGCCTTGCGCCTCGTAAACCGCGAGCAGGCTGCCGCTGTGGCGCGGCACGTTGACCAGCGGAGCGCCGACCGGCAGCACGTTGTCCTTCGTCACCACGGCGTCGGCGAAGACGTAGCCGGCCAGGATCTTCAGCTCCGGCGAGAGCTGGCCAGCGGCGGTAAACTCGAAGCCCTGGCTGCGCACACCGCCCGCCGCGATCGAGAAGCCGCTATTGTTGGGGTCGGGCGTGAGCACGTTCTGCCGCTCGACCCGGAAGGCGGCTGCCGTCAGTCCGAGCGCCCCGCCGAACAGGTCGAGCTTCGCGCCAATTTCGTAGCCGAGTCCGGTCTCGGGCTCGACCGGCTTGCCGGGCGACACGGCGGCTGCGTCCGGGCCGATGTTCGGCCGGAAGCTGGTGCCGACGTTGGTGTAGAGCGCAAGCTCCGGCAGCGGCTGGTAGACTAGGCCGGCCCGTGGCGAGGCCGCCGCTCGGATCTGGTCGGCTTGGCTGCGCGGGATGCGCTCCCTGAATGAGTCCTCGAAGAAGTCGAACCGCACGCCGACGAGTGCCTTCCACTCCGGCGAGAGCACGATCTGATCCTGGGCGTAGAGCGCAGTGTTCGTCACCCGCTCGAGGTTGTTGCGCGGGATGGTGAGCGGCGGCAGCGCTTGGCCGTAGCGCGGATCGTAGATGTCGATCGCGTAGGGGTTGGTGCGGAAGTTCGAGCGCAGGTAGAGCGTGCGGCTGTCGGTGCTCTCGCGCTCGAAGCCGAGGAGCAGGGTGTGGCCGAGCCCGGCGGTGTCGAAGCGCCCGACCACCTCGGCTTGGCCGATCGCCACGTCCCAACGGTAGTCGCGGACGTTGCGGTCGCGTGAAACGGTGCGGTTGTCGGCCGCGATGGCGCGGATCTCCGCCGACTCGCCTTCCAGGGTACCGGTGCTGAAGTGGGTGGCGAGCCGCATCTGCCAGTCGGCGTTGAAGCGGTGGTCGATCCGGACCTGCAGCGTATCGGACGACTGATAGGTGCTCTGCCCCGGCTCGCCGAGGAAGCGCGAGATCGGCAGGAAGCCGAGCTGCTTGTTGATCGCGATGACACCGCGATCGAAGATGATCCGGTTGCGCTGGATGTCGGCCTCGACCGTGATCCGCGTGTCGGGCGTGACCTGCCAGCTCACGACCGGGGCGACGAGCAGCCGATCGCTGTCGACGAAATCGCGGAAGCTGCCAGCACCCTGCGCCGCGAAGTTGAAGCGGTAGAGAACCGTGCCGTCCTCGGTGAGAGGCCCGCCCGCGTCGATGGTGCCCCGAGCCAGACCGTACGAGTCGACCTGGTTGCCGAACTCGACGAAGCGTTGGGCGGTAGGTTGCTTGGTAATGATGTTGATGAGGCCGCCCGGGTCGCTGCGCCCGAACAGGCCGGCACCCGGTCCCTTCAGCACCTCGATCCGCTCGATGTTCTGCGCATCGGGCGGCGGGGGCGTGCCGCGATTGAGCGGGAAACCGTTCTGGTAGATCTCCGAGGTGGTGACGCCGCGGATGGCGTAGCTGAAGATGCTCAGGCCGCCGAAGTTGTTCTGCTGCGTCACGCCCGGCAGGTAGTTGAAGACGCGGTCGACGCGGGTGGCGGCGATGTCGGTGATGACCTCGCGCGGCGCGACGGTGACGACCTGTGGCACGTCACGTTGAGGCGTGTCGGTCTTCGTGCTGCTGACGGCACGGTCCCCGCGAAAGCCAGGGGTCGGACCGATCAAGCCGATCGTACCAGCGGCCGTCGTGGTGGGCACGGGCGCCGTCGGCCGGCTGCCCTGCACCTCGATCTCGTCGAGCTCGATGGTGTCCTGCGCCCGCGTGTCGTTGATCGGCAGGACAGCCGAGAGAATGAGCGCCCACGTGAGCGGGCGGGCGTGGGCGGGTGGAGTTGCAGCCATGGTTCACGTCCGGATGTGTTCGTGGGGGTGCGGATCCGGCCCGTGGCAATGGTCGCCGACCTCGATCCGCGCCGGAATGATCGAGAGACTGTCGTGGCGAACGCCGCGCTGGGTCGCGACCTCGTCGGCGAAGGCGAGGATGTCGCGCACCCGGCCGCGGACGAGGAGCGTATGGAGGCTGGCGTCGTGGTCGAGGGGAACCTGGACTTGAGCGATCACCAGGTCGTGCCGCCGCTGCTGCACCTCGGCCAGGCGCTGCCCCAGATCGCGCACGCCGGCCTCGGCCACGAAGGTGAAGGTCGCGACGCAGGACAGGTCGGGGTCGCGCTGACGGCGCGTCTCGGCGAGGCCGCGGCGCAGGAGGTCGCGCATCGCCTCCGAGCGGCCGGCATAGCCGCGCTGCTCGACGGTCCGGTCGACCTCCGCCACGAGGTCGGGGTCCAGTGTGACGGTGATCCGCTGCATCAGCTCGCATCCCCAGGAGAGACCGGCAGCACGGCATCGATCAGCTCGCGCGCAGCTGGATGCGACAGCGCGAGGCTGGGCCGGCACGGCGAGGTATCGACGATCCGGCCCTCGCTCAGCACCACGACACGGTCCGCGAAGCGGCGCGCCAGGCGAACGTCGTGGGTGATGAGGAGAAAGGCGGTTCCCCGTTCGCGCCGCAGAGTCGCGAGGCGGTCGAGAATGTCGACTTGGCGCGGCGCGTCGAGGTTCGAGACCGCCTCGTCGAGGACGACGAGGGCGGGCCGGGTGGCCAGTGCCCGGGCGAGCCCGATCCGCTGCACCTGGCCGCCGGAGAGCTGGCCCGGCAATCGGCCCGCCGCCTCGGGATCGAGGCCGACCAGTTCGAGAAGCTCGCCGACGCGCCCGGTGCGCGCCGCGACCGGAAGGTCGGTCAGGTGGCGCAGCGGCTCGGCGAGGATCCGCCCGACCGCGTGGCGCGGGTTCACCGCCGAGAGCGGATCCTGCAGCACCATCTGCACGGCGGCACGGAAGGCGCGGAGCCCGCCACGGTCGAGGCCGGCGAGAGGCCTGTCACGGAACAGCACCGCGCCGACATCGGCCGCCTCGAGCCCCATCAGCAGCCGGGCGAGCGTGCTCTTGCCCGAGCCGCTGCGGCCGATCAGGGCGACGCACTCGCCGTCGGAGATCGTGAGATCGATCCCTGTCAGGACCGGGCGGGACGCCCCCCGCCGCCAGCCCGCGCCGGGATAGGCCTTGCCGAGGCCGCGCGCTGCGAGGAGAGCCGTCATGCCGGGACCTCGTGCAGCGCCCGGTGGGCAGCGAGGAGGGCTCGCGTCGTCGGCTCGCGGGGATCGGCGAAGAGCGCGGCAGCGGGGCCGGCCTCGACGATCCGCCCCGCCTCCATCACCGCCACCCGATCGGCGAGGCGGGCGACGACGCCGAGATCGTGCGTCACGATGAGGAGCCCCAAGCCCCGCTCGCGCACGAGGCTTGCCAGCAGGTCGAGGATGCGTCCTTGCGCGACGAGGTCGAGGTCGGTGGTCGGCTCGTCGGCCACCAGGAACGGAGCGCCGGAGAGGAGCGCCAGCGCAATCATCGCCCGCTGCAGCATGCCGCCCGACATCTGGAACGGGTAGAGGCCGGGCACGCGCGGATCGTCGCCGAGCCCGACATCCGCCAGGGCCGGGCCGATCGCGGCACGTCCGACCCTGCCGCGCGATCCCGCCACCGCCAGGGTCTCGCCGGCATGGTCGGCGATGGTGCGCAAGGGATTGAAGGCGGTGCGCGGCGCCTGGAGCACGCTGGCGACCACCCGGCCGCGCAAGCGGGCAGGCTCGGTCTCGGCCCCGTCGAGGAGGACCCGACCTCCCCGGCGTCGGGTACCCGGCGGCAGCACGTCGAGAAGGGCGGCGCAGGCCAGCGACTTGCCGGACCCGCTCGCGCCGACGAGGGCCATGACCTCGCCCACGCGCATCTCCAGGCTGACGTCGCGGACAAGTGGCACCGCCTCGCGGCCGGCGCGTGTGTCGCGCCAGCTTTCGACGGACAGGCCCTCGGCCCGAAGAACCCCCGCGCTCACAGGCCGCGTCCCGCGACGAGCGCCGGGTCGAGGCGGTCCCGCAAGGCGTCACCGAGGCGGTTGAAGCCAAGTACCGCCAGCGCGATCGCGAGGCCCGGCCAGACGACGAGGAGCGGCCGGGTCCAGAAGAAGGCGCGCGCGTCGTTGATCATCACGCCCCATTCCGGCGTCGGCGGCTGCACGCCGAGGCCGAGGAAGGAGAGACCGGCGACGTGCAGGGCCATGTGGCCGATATCGAGGGTAGCGAGCGCGGCGATCGGCGGGACGACGCCCGGCAGCACGTGCTCGGCGAAGATCGCGAGCGGCGGCGCACCGGCGATCCGCGCGGCCAGCACGTAGTCGCGGGTCTTCAGTTCCAGGACGAGACCGCGCACGATGCGCGCGTACCAGGCCCAGTGCGAGAGCACGATCGCCACGACGACGTTGACGAGGCCGGTCCCGAGCGCGCCGATCATGAACAGGGCGAGCACGAAGGTCGGGATGGTGAGGAAGACGTCGCAGAGCCGCATCAGCACCGCGTCGAGCCGGCCGCCGACCATGCCGGCGAGCCCTCCGACCGACAGCCCGAGGACGAGCACCAGGGCGAGGACGACGAGCACCGAGCCGAGGGTCGTGCGCGCTCCTGCGATCAGCCGCGAGAGGATGTCGCGGCCGAGATGGTCGGTGCCGAGGAGGTGGACGAGGTTCGGCGCCTCGAAGCGGTGGGCGAGATCGACCGCCAGCGGGTCGTGCGGCACGACGAGGGGCCCGACGAGCGCCAGCAGCACGAAGCCGGCGGCCAGGATCCCCGCGGCCGCGACGGAGCCGGATCGGACGGGCCGAGCGGCGGGGATCATGCGGCGGCGTCCCCGAGGCGGATGCGCGGGTCGAGCCACGCGTAGGCGAGGTCGACCGCAAGGTTGCACAGCACGAACACCACCGTCATCACCAGGGTGAAGCACTGAATCACTGGATAGTCGCGGTCGTAGATCGCCGAGACCGCGTAGCGGCCGACCCCCGGCCAGGAGAAGATCGTTTCGACGACGAGCGCGCCGCCGAGCAGCTCGCCGACATGCATGCCGGTCGCGGTGACGACGGGTACCAGCGCGTTGCGGAAGACGTGTCGGCGCGCCACCGCCGGCTCGGACAGGCCGCGCAGTCGCGCATAGAGCACGTGGCGGCCGCCAGCCGCCTCCAGCATGCTCGCCCGCAGGAGCCGGGCGTTGACCGAGAGCGACATCAGGCAGATGGCGAGCGCCGGCATGACGAGGTGGAGGGTCCCGCCGCGGCCCATCGGCGGCAGCCAGCCCAGGGTCACCGAGAAGGCGACGACGAGCAGGAACGCGACCCAGAAGTTCGGCAGCGAGACGCCGAGCACCGCGATGCCGCGCACCAGCCGGTCCTGCCAGCCGCCGCGATGCCGGGCGGCCCAGGCGCCGAGCGGCAGGCTGACGAGGAGGCTCACCGCCAGCGCCGTGCCGGCGAGTTCGAGAGTGGCGGGGAGGTAGCCAAGGAGATCCGGCAGCACCGGCCGGCGGGTGGCGTAGGACAGGCCGAAATCGCCCTGGAGCGCTCGCCACAGCCAGTCGAGGTACTGGACTGCAAAAGGACGGTCGAGGCCGAGCATCGCCCTGGCGTCTGCGAGCGCGGCGTCGGTCGGCGGCACCTGCGACAGGCGCAGGTAGTCGAGAGCCGGGTCGCCGGGCCCGAGCCGCAAAACCACGAAGACGAGGAGCGAGACCCCGAGCAGCATCGGCGGGATCAGCACGAGACGCGCCAGCGCGAAGCGCAGCATCAGCGGCTCGCTCCTGGCGCAGCCGGTCGCATCGCGGCGAACGGGATCTCGTTCAGCGTGGCCCCGAAGCCGACGCCGGTGATCGTCGAGCGGTGGACCTCGATCGCCACTGCGTGGGAGATCGGCAGGTAGACCGCCGCTTCGTGCAGGGCGGTCAGGATCCGGGCGTAGAGGCGCTTGCGCTCGATCGGGTCCGTGGCGGAGAGCGCCGCCGTGATGGCGCCGTCGATCTCTGCTTTGTCGGGGAGGCCCTTCTGGGCTTGATAATCGGCGTGCGACGGCGCCCTCATCGCGCTCACGAAAGAGGCGGGATCGTAGGGTGGTCCCCAGGTCTCGCCGAAGATCATCCCGAAGCGGCCGTCCTTCTGGCGGGCGAGGATCGAACTCTCCTCCTCACCGACGAGGCGCACCGCGATGCCGGCCCGAGCGAGATCGGCCTGGATCACCTCGGCAATCGCCTTCTGCTGAGCGTTCGTGCTGATGAAGTCGAGTTCGACGCTGAGCGGACGGCCGCCCTTCCCCCGTATCCCGTCGGCCCCCCGCACCCACCCCGCCTCGGTGAGGAGACGGTCCGCCGCCGTCCGGTCGAAGCCATGGGGAGCGAGCCCGACATCGGCGTCGGGCACGGTGGGTGAGAACAGGAAGTCGGCTCGGGGCTCGAGGCCATCGAGCACCGTGCGCACCAGGGTCTCCTTGTCGACGGCCTGGTTGATCGCGAGCCGCACCGCGCGGTCATCGGTCGGGAAGCGCGCGGAGTTGAGCGCGAGGACACGGGTCGCGAGCGGGGTCGAGACCGCAGCAGAGAAGGCCGGCGTCTGATCGCGCAGGCGTAGGAAGGCTTCCGAGGGGATCTGCCCGGCTGCACCGTAGACCAGGTCGACCTCGCCGGTTTGCAGGGCGATGGCGCGGGTGTTGGGGTCTGGGATCACCTTGACGACGAGGCGCTCGAACGCCGGCTTCCCACCCCAGTAGGTCGGGTTGGCCGCGAACGTGTCGGAGATCCCAAGCCGCGTCTCGACGAGGCGCCAGGGACCCGTGCCCGAGGGTTCCCTGATCCCGCCGGCCGTGGTGCCACCCTCCCGCATGGCGGCGGGCGAGACGAAACGGAACGGCCGCGGCAGCGAGAGTTCTTTTAGGGTAGGGGCGTGCGGTGCCTTGAGCACGAGGCGAAAGGCGAGGGGCCCAATCACTTCGGTTCGGGCAATCTGCCGGGTGAGGTCGAGCCAATCATGGCGGGATCGGTTGGCTAGGATCGCGTCGAAGTTGGCCTTCACCGCTGCGGCGTTGAACGGCGTGCCGTCACTGAAGCTGACATCAGGGCGGAGGGTAAAGTCGTAGGTGCGTCTATCCTCCGAGATCGTCCAGGCTGTCGCGAGCCAGGGCGCCATCGTGCCGTCGACCTGGTACTTGACCAGCGGCTCGTAGACGCTGGCCTGGGCGAACATCTGGTTGGGCGCATAAAGGTGAGGGTTCAATGGCCCGACATTCGCCGGCCAGGAATACGTGAGCTGCTGGCTGACCGCGGGGGTGACGGTGCAGGCCAGCAGCGCGGCAAAGGCGATGCTCGCCAGCTTGGACATCGGGCTACCGAGGTATGACGAACGCTGCAAAAGCTCCTACACCTTGATACGTGGACGGCTTCGAATGCGCCAGCGGCGCTGAACCGCTTTCGCGCCTTGTCATCGCTGATTATCCGACCAGGCATCATCCGCGATCGCGTGAGTGTCCGGATGGGGTGGGAAGCGGCTGTTCCCCGGACGGATGCCGAGTGGCAGTATCTCGATACAAGCCGACATCGAGTCAGCAGACGCCGAGCCGTCACTCACGATCCGTTGTAGTCCTTGCCGAGATGCGCAGACGAAGGCAGCAACCTAAGTTGCCAGTATTTTTTCGGAGATCTAAATGCTGATCGCTCATTTTTCGGATCCGCACTTGCGAGATCGCGGCAAGCTGTATCATGGTCTAGTTAACTCGAATTCTATGTTCGAGTCTGCCATCCGTTACTTGAATAATCTCGACCCGCAGCCCGATATCGTTCTCGTCAGCGGCGATATCGTAGACCATGGAACAGAAGCTGAATATGAAAATGCAGCAGTGATCTTGGACAAGATCCGTCAACCGCTCCTCATTATTCCTGGCAATCACGACGACCGAGAAATCTTCAGGGTTCGCTTGCCCCACCATGCGATCCCAGCGGCCTCGGGCCCCTTTCACTTCGCCGTCGGCGATCTCGGGGCAGTACGCATCCTGGGTCTCGACGTGACGGTTCCCGGAGCCCACCATGGCGAGATGGATGATGCTGCCTGCGACTGGCTGGAGACAAGCCTTGCGGAGGAGCCCGAACGCCCGACCATCGTCATGATGCATCAGCCGCCCGTCCTGAGCGGCATTTCCTATATTGACACCTATCGCTGCCTGCATGGCGAAAGATTGGAGCAAATTATCCTGCGCTACCCCGCCGTCGAACGCATCCTGTGCGGTCATATTCATCGCTTCATGCAGAGGCGTTTTGGCGGCACATTACTGATGACAGCGCCCAGCACTACGACGGCTATCGCGTTACGGCTAGGTGCCAACGCTGAGCCCGGCAGTTTCATAGAACCTCCGGCCATGCTGCTGCATCAGTGGCAACCGGGCTCCGGGCTCCTGACACACCTTGTGCCGATTGGCTCCTTTCCCGGTCCGCTGCCGTTTTTCTGATCGCCGCAGACCATTCATCGCTTCCCGCCCCATCCGGACGTTCGATACGCTCCCACCGAATGACTGCTGCGGGTCCAGGCTGTGTGAAAACTCGCGCGCGCCACGAGATTGTAGAATATTCTTCCACGCTTCCGCCATTTGAGCATCCTGGAAGGCAGCCGAAAGGATGGCAGGATGCCCGAAGCGGCGCGGCCGAGGATGCGTGTGGAGGAGATCCTTCTACGGGCTCCGGGTTTTCACACGGCCTCGGTCGGGAGCGGGGGTTCGCTCCAATCTGAACACAACCCCCTTCACCCCTACCCTGCGCAGGGCTGGCTTCGCACTCGCGGTGACGCTGCCGCATCTATTGGGGGAGCAGGCGAGATCGAGAGCAAGGAGGACGCGCGAAGCCTCCAGCAGGGGTTGGGCTCAGACGTCGCGGAATTTATCTGCGGCGCTGTCCCGGCAACAGTCTTGAACATTGTCCCCGGGTGTACTCCCCGCCAAGGGGTCCCCTCCCCCTTCGGAGTTGAGATCACACGGCCGCCGACGCGTCGGCCCAAAAAAGGCTAGGTGAATCGCCGCTGGGAGAAGAGCACCATCTACCATCTCGGTTGGCTGGAACGGGCGCGCAGATTCACTGGCGTAACATGTGGCCTGCGCCAGCGTGGATGATGGCGGACGAGCGGGCAACCTGAGTCGGCCGGTTGATCGTAGATTACGGCGTAGAGGTTGGGTCCAGAAGCGTGATCACGCCGCCGGGCGGTTAGCCAACGTGGAAAAAACGCATTGAGTCACAATGAGGGACTTCAGGTGGTTAGCCAGTGCTAACCACCTGAAAAATAGATCTTATTACACTTCCTCCGTCTCCGCCACTCGACGCATGCTCCATGCCGGGTGGCTGATCTCCAAGTCAGCGCTGGACTGTCTCGAGCTGCATGCTCAGCCGGCCCCTATCCGCCAGGACTTGTTGAACTCCGAAGCCAGGGTTCCACTCCCCGAAATCGATTGGTCGATCGTCTCCGGCATCGGTATGGTCGGATGTGACGCGCCAGGGCACTCACCGAGGCGTCGGGGCCGAGATCGGGTGGATCAGCACCAGCGCGAACGCGGTTAGGATGCCCGCAAAGCCCGTCGCTGCTCCCTCTGTGTTCGTGCCGATGTTCATCAGGACGAAGACCATCGTCTGCATCTCGGTCGCAAGGCATGCAGCTAATCCGCCGCGGCTGGGATCAAGGTCGCCTCGCGCTCGAGGCGCAGCCCTCGTGACGCGGCCGGAGATCGAGAGACTCCGGAGCCACAGGCGGATGAAGGCGCGAGGGACGGCGAGACGCCGGCGTATAAGGCAACCTGCGAATAACAATTCTAGACCTGGCGCCGGCGTATTCGGCCTTACTATTATTATAGACCCATCATTAAAGATTAGAAACGGTGCGCAATTTCACGTTCGACCCATAGATTTATTGATCGCGCAGGAGAGGCCCTCGCCGGAGCCAGGAACTCGATGTCCGCCGAGCACCTCGAGGGCTCGGTCAAGGAGGTCTGGACCGGTTCACTGGGGATGTCCCGGTCGAGGCCGAGAGGCGGCACCGGAAGCAGGGAGCACCCTCACCGGAGGTCGGGCGATCCGGGCCGACCGGGCGGGAGTGCGGCTGATGCCCTCTGCCCGCGATCGTCCGGACAGGTCGCCCCGCCGGGACATCGAGAGACATCGGTCAGGCTAGGGATCGTCGGCAGACCCAGGATCAAGCCAGGGACACCATCCGCGACGCGGCGTCCGCTTCCCTGCCGACATGGGCGGCGGGCGCGGGTTGCCTCCGGGTCCGGAGAAAGGCGGCGGCCGGTCCGGGCCGGCCGCCGCGCTCCGGTCACGCGAGAGCCGCGTGCAGTCGCGCCTCGGATCCGCGGCGCGCGGCAGCGCCGAGGGCGAGCGCCGCGGCACCCGGCGGCGTCCGCGGCCGGGGCATCGCCACTGCCGGGCATGGCGGGGGATCGTCATCGTCGTCCCGCCGGCGGGACCGGACGTGGCGATGCAGGGTCGCGAGGCCGCGGGGGCGCTTGCGCGGCGGTTCGCTCCTGACTGGAGGGGCCGCGTCATGGTCGAGCTGTGCGAGCGCCGCCAGCACGGCATCCACCGAAACCGGCTCGGCCCTGGCACCGGCCAGGCAGCGCAGCCCCGGCGCGCCCTCGAGGGCGCAGGCATCCGACGCCCAGGAGGCCAGGACCGCGCGCTTCTCGGCCCGGGTCAGGTGCGGATGCGCCAGCACCTCCCGCGGGTGCCGGAACACGTCGCCGGGGGCGACGAGGGCCTGCCAGGCCTCGAACGAGGCCGGCGGCATGGTCGGCGGGTTGAGGGGTCCGGAGTTATGGGGTCCGGCCGTGCCGGGTCCGGAACGGGTGAGATGCGTCTCCATCGTCGACATGGATCATCCTCCCTGATGAGCACGACGAAAAGGGGGACGGTCCCCGGGGGGGCATACCCCCGAGGTCGGTTTCTCGATGGGCCGAGCGGGGATCAGGCTGCCTTGGCGCGGTCCTCGGCGGCCCGGCCCTCGACCTGCGCCGGCGCGTTGTCCTGCCCGAGGGCGGCCTGCCGGCCGCCGATGGCGATGCGGCGCGGCTTGAGCGCCTCGGGCACCTCGCGCTTGAGGTCGACGGCGAGCAGGCCGTGATCCAGGCTGGCCCCCGTGACCGTCACGTGATCGGCCAGGTTGAAGGTCTGGCGGAAGGCGCGGGCCGCGATGCCGCGGTGCAGGTAGGCGCGCTCGGCCTCCCGGTCCTTCTTCTGGCCGGTGACGACCAGCGTGGTGTCGTGCTGGGTCAGCTCGATCTCGTCCGGCGAGAAGCCGGCGACCGCCATGGTGATGCGGTAGGCGTCGTCCGCGACCTTCTCGATGTCGTAGGGCGGCCACTGCGTCGACGGCTCAACCCGGGCGGCCTGATCGAGCATCGAGAACAGGCGGTCGAAGCCGACGGTGGAGCGGTAGAGCGGGGCGAAGTCGTAGGTCCTCATGACCACATCCTCCTGAAGAGCAACGTGATGACGAGGGCCGCCGGATGCCGGAGCATCGTCCGCGTCGTCGGACGGTGACCCGGTCCGGCGCCCAAATTGCGAGCCCGTTTGGGCCTCGCGCGCATGAAACGCGCCGATCTGGGACAGGTTCCGCGGACAGGCAAAAAATCTTCGGGCGGCGTCCCGGCGGGGAGGAACGGCTTGCCGGCTGCCGGGGCGGTGGCATCCGGCATGGTGCGCCGCGGATCGGTCACGGGATGCGGCTCGCGCCGCCGCGGGCCGCTCCGGACAGGGAAAGAGTCGTGTCAGGACAGGCGGAGGGCGGCCGCTGAAGGACCGCCCCTCCCCGTCACCCCTGCATCTTCGCCAGCATGGCGTCCGAGACCGCGAAGTTGACGAAGACGTTCTGCACGTCGTCCTGGTCCTCGATGGTCTCGACGAGGCGGATCAGCTTCTCGGCGGTCTCGTCGTCGACGTCGACGGTGTTCTGGGCGCGCCAGATCAGGGCGGTGCGGCGGGGCTCGCCGAAGCGGGCCTCCAGGGTCTTGGACACCTCGCCCATCGCCCCCTGCTCGCAGGTGATCTCGTGGCCGCTCTCGTCGGACTTCACGTCGTCGGCGCCGGCCTCGATGGCGGCCTCCAGCATCGTGTCGGCGTCGGCCACCTTGGCGTCGAAGGCGACGAGGCCGACGCGGTCGAACATGAACGACACGGCGCCGGTCTCGGCGAGGCTGCCGCCGGACTTGGTGAAGGCCGAGCGCACGTCGGAGGCCGTGCGGTTGCGATTGTCGGTCTGCGCCTCGACGATCAGGGCGGCGCCGCCGGGGCCGTAGCCCTCGTAACGGATCTCCTCGTAGTTCTCCGCGTCGCCGCCGGCCGCCTTCTTGATGGCGCGCTCGATGTTGTCCTTGGGCATGTTCTCGGCCCGGGCCGCCAGGATGGCGGCGCGCAGGCGCGGATTCATCGACGGGTCCGGCGTGCCGAGCTTGGCCGCCACGGTGATCTCGCGGGCGAGCTTGGAAAACACCTTCGAGCGGACCGCGTCGACGCGGCCCTTGCGGTGCATGATGTTCTTGAACTGTGAATGCCCGGCCATGGCGCTCCCCGGCGGATGATCGACCCTTGCGCGCGGAGAGCGCCCGGCGGGGCTCTCGACGCCGCTAAGGGACGCGTGAGACAGCCGGCTTATAGGCGCCCGTCCCGGGGGAAGACAATCGCGCCGCGCGGGAATTCACGCGCCTTCGCGGGCGCGAAAGCGCGGTGGAATCAGGCCCCTACGCGGCGCGGGATCAGTGCGCCGCACCGCCGATGATTGCCCGGCGCAGGCGGCCCGAGACGAGGTCGATCAACGCCACGGTGACGAGGATCATCAGCACCAAGAAGGCGACCTGCTGCATCTCCAGCACCCGGATCAGCTCGGTGAGGTACTGGCCGATGCCGCCGGCCCCGACGATGCCGATGATGGTGGCCGAGCGAGTGTTGGACTCGAAGAAGTACAGCACCTGGCTCGCCAGGACGGGGAGCACCGCCGGCACCAGACCGAAGCGCACCCGGTGCAGCCGGCTGCCGCCCGAGGCCGTCACGCCCTCCTGCGCCTTGCGGTCGGCGGTCTCGATCGCCTCGGAGAAGAGCTTGCCGAACGCCCCGACATCCGAGCACGCGATGGCGAGCGCGCCGGCGAAGGGCCCGAGGCCGACGACGTTGATCCAGATCAGGGCCCAGATCAGCACGTCGACCGAGCGGATCACGTCGAAGCCGCGGCGGACCCCGAAGCGCAGGAAGGGGTTCGGCACCACGTTGCGGGCGGCGAGGAACGCCACCGGAAAGGCGAGGCAGGCCGCGGTCAGCGTGCCGAGGAAGGCGATCGCCAGGGTCTCCCCGAGAGCGGTCAGGAACAGGCCGAAGCGCCCTTGCGCCGAGGGCGGCAGCATCATGCCGGCGAAGTCGCCGAGGCGATGCAGGCCGTGGACGATGCGCAGCAGCGAGAAGTCGAGCCGAATCATCGCGACGACGGCAAGACCGACGATCAGGGCGAGGCTGCCGAGGACGACGGCGCGGCGCGGCCACGAGGCCCGGAAGACCTGGGAGTGGCGGGCGCGCAGCCCGTCGAGGTCGGCGAGCGCAGCTTGCCGAAGGAGAGACCGGCGCAAGGGAGAGGGCGGGCGGCGTGTCACGCGTGGGCCTCCCGGCCGAGGAGGTGGTGGCGCAGGCGCTCGGTGGCGAGGTCGATCGTCACCACGGTGAGGATGATGAGGAGCAGGATCGCGCTCACGTCCGCGTAATAGAAGTTGCGGATCGCCACCAAAAATTCCTGTCCGATGCCGCCGGCGCCGACGAAGCCCATCACACCGGCCCCCCGCACGTTGATCTCGACGCGCAGCAGCGCGTAGGAGGCGAAGTTCGACAGGACCTGCGGCACCACCGCGAAGCGCACGGTCTCGACGAATCCGGCGCCGGTACCGGTCAGGCCCTCGACCGGCTTCATGTCGATGTTCTCGACGACCTCGGAAAACAGCTTGCCGAGCGCCCCCGTGGTGTGGATGGCGAGCGCCAGCACGCCGACCATCGGCCCGAGCCCGAAGGCGATGACGAAGACGAGGGCGAACACCACCTCCGGCACGGTGCGGCACACTTCCAGGAAGCGCCGGGCGCAGAAGCGGATCCAGCCTGAGCGCACCATGTTGGCGGAGGCGAGGAAGCACAGGGCGAAGGCCGCGATGCCGCCGAACAGCGTGCCGAGATAGGCCATCAGGACCGTCTCGGCGAGGAGCCCGAGCCATTTCGGCAGGCCCCAGTACCAGGCCGCGAGGTCGGCCGGCAGGTTCGTCCAGGTCAGCGGCGGCAGGATCTGGGTGATGTAGGCCGTGAAGTTCTGGATGTTGTCGAGGAAGGTGAGCGGCCGCACCTCGGCCATCCAGCCAGCCAGCAGGTAGAGCGCCACGATCACGACGAAGACCGCCAGCGTGCGCAGGCGCGTGGACGCGACGGCGCCGGAATAGGTCGCGAGCAGCGTCGTCTCGCGCCCGGGAGGCAGTCTGTCGATCTGGACGGTCACGGGTGCTTGCGTCTCCGGTGCTGGATGGAGCGCCCTCTTTCGGAGGGCTGTCCGGCGAAAAACGGAGCGCGGGATCCCCTCTCCCATGTGGGAGAGGGGTAGGGGTGAGGGTGCTACGGCTCCACAGAACGCTGAACCGTTCCGCTGCCAGCACCACGCTCAGCGCTTCACACTGAAGCGTGTCACTCTCACCCCCGGCCCCTCTCCCACACGGGAGAGGGGAGACCCGCGCCTTGCCCTAATGTCGTAGCGGCCCTCCTCACCGGAGGAAGGCCGCCAGCCTCACGACCGCTTGCGCTGTTCGTCGTTGTGACGGAGCATCTCGATGATCGGCTGGTAGTCCTTCAGCGTCACCGGGGTGAGATCGAGATCCTTGCCGTCCGAGAGCTTGTCGAAGGCGGCCTTGTCCTTGGTCGGCAGGTCGACGAAGGCCTGGCGGATCGTCGTCTTCAGGTCGTCCGGCAGGTTGGCGAGCACCGCGAACGGGCCCTCGGGCAGGAACTCGGACTTGAAGACGATGCGGAAGTCCGACTGCTTCATCGGCGTGCCGTCGGCGTTCTTCACCATGCCCTTGGTCAGCATCCGGGTCAGGTTGCTGTCGGTGTCGGAGTTCCAGAAGTTGGCGGCGGCGTCAGCGGTGCCCTGGGCGAGCGCCAGCACGGCGTTCTCGTGGCTGCCGGCGTAGAAGGTCTTGCCGAAGACCTTGTCGACGTCGTGGCCGGCCTTGTGCAGGAAGAAGCGCGGAGCCTGGTTGCCGGAGGTCGAATTCGGGTCGACGAGGGCGAGGCTCTTGCCCTTCAGGTCTTCGATCGTCTTGTACGGGCTGTCGGCTTTCACGTAGATCACCGAGTAGTAGCCCGACACGCCGGTCTCGTGCTTCTGGTTGACCACCGGCTCGATCTTCACGCCGGTGATGACGGCGCGGGCGAAGGAGGCCGGGCCGTAGAAGGCGATCTGGATGTTGCCGGCGCGCTGGCCCTCGATCACCGCGGCGTAGTCGTTGGCGACCCGCAGCTTCACCGGGACGCCGAGCGCCTTGGTGAGGCAGGCGGTGAGCGGCGTCCAGCGGTCGACGGTGCCGGAGGCGTTCTCGGCCGGAATCACGCCCAGCGTCAGCTCGGGGTACTTGGCCTTCCAGTCCTGCGCCGAGGAATTTTGCGCCAGGGCGGGGCCGGCGGCGAGCGCCAGGAGCGCGGCGCCCACGAGGGTGCGACGGTTCAGCATCGGGTGGTCCTTTTCGGGAGGGTGAGAAGTCTCAGGCGCTCAGCGCCTCGGCGTGGCGGACCGGGATCGGTGCCGCGAAAGGCTCGGGCTCGCCCCGGTCCATCACCTCGCCGGCCTCGAGCCCGTAGAGGGTGCGGGCGACATCCTCGGTGAGGTCGAAGCCGCGTCCGTCGAACACCACCCGGCCGGCCGAGAGGCCGATCAGCCGGTCGCAATAGGCGCGGGCGAGGTCGAGGGAGTGCAGGTTGCAGAGCACCGTGATGCCGTAGCGCCGGTTGGCGTCGGCGAGCGCGTCCATCACCAGGCGGGTGTTGCGCGGGTCGAGGGAGGCCACCGGCTCGTCGGCCAGGATGATCTCCGGCTCCTGCACCAGCGCGCGGGCGATGGCGACCCGCTGCTGCTGGCCGCCCGAGAGCTGGTCGGCCCGGTTGGCGGCGAAGCCCCCCATGTCGAAGTTTTCCAGCGCGGCGAGGGCCAGCGCCTTGTCCTCCGCGCTCCACAGCTTCAGGAGCGAGCGGTGCGCCGGGACCTGATTCAGCCGGCCCATCAGCACGTTCGTCATCACGTCGAGCCGGCCGACGAGGTTGAACTGCTGGAAGATCATCGCGCAGCGGGCGCGCCAGGCGCGCAGGGCCTTGCCGCGCAGGGCCGTCACGTCGGTGCCGTCGTAGAGGATGCGCCCGGCCGTCGGGTCGGCGAGGCGGTTGAGCATCCGCAGCAGGGTCGACTTGCCGGCGCCCGAGCGCCCGATCACGCCGACGAAGCTGCCGCGCTCGATAGCAAGGTCGACGCCGTCCACGGCCCGGCGCGCCCCGTATTGGCGCGTGAGATTCTCGACAACCAGCATCCGCTCGCCCGATTTCGCTGTTCGGGCGAACGTAAACGCCGGTTCAACGACAGCCGGATGACAGTCCGTCAGTGCTTAGCCGGCATACTTATCAAGGAAAGACTCGATCGGAAGCCGGCGAAAGTCCGGAAGGGCGTCGCGCAACCGGTCGTGGTCCCAGTCCCACCAGGCGAGGGCGAGCAGGCGTTCGGCGGTGGCCTCGTCGAAGCGGCGACGCACCGGGCGGGCCGGATTGCCGACCACGATGGTGTAGGGCGCGACGTCCCGGGTGACGATGGCGCCCGCCCCGACGACTGCGCCGGTGCCGATGCTGCGCCCGGGCAGCACCACGACCCCGTGGCCGATCCAGACGTCGTGGCCGATCGTCACTGGGCTCGCCCGGCGGCGGTCGAAGAAGGCGGGCTCGTTCGCTTCCTCCGGCCAGTACGACGCGGCCCGGTAGGTGAAGTGGCTCTGCGAAGCCCGCTCCATCGGGTGGTTGCCCGGGTTGATCCGCACCATCGCGGCGATCGAGCAGAACTTGCCGATCGTGGTGTAGATCACCTCGCCGTCGTTGCCGATGTAGGAATAGTCGTCGAGCACGGTCTCGGTGAGGCTCGTGCGCGGGCCGATCTCGGTGTAGCGGCCGAGGCGGCATTCCCTGACCCGGGCGGTCGGGTCGATGGCGGGTTCGAGCCCGAGCTGTCCAGCCATGATCAACCTCCGAACGGAATGCGCTGCACGACCCGGAACGGGCCCGCGCCGTCCTGGCGCAGCACCGACACGGCGTCGAGGATGAGGGGTTCGCCCGCGCCGTAGGCCGCCGCCAGCCGCTCGCGCCAGGGCGCGCGGGCCGCCTCCGGCAGGGCGTCGGTCAGGGTCATGTGGAAGCGGAATTCCTCGAAGACGTGCGGGTAGCCCCACCGCGCCAGCAGCGCGCGGCCGCGGAGGCTCAGGCGCTCGGGGTGCCGGCGCGCCGTCTCGGCCTCGGTGAGGGGCGCGCGGAGCGGCTCGAAGGCGGCGACGCATTCGGCGGCGAACAGGCCGAGCTCCGGCGGGGCCGCGACAGGGATCAGCGCCGTGAAGGCGCCGAGCGTCGCGACCCGCAGGGGACCGGCCGGGACCGGGGGATGATCCGCCGCCAGGACGGCCGCCGCCGCCAGGAGGTCGGCTTCGCTCACGCCGCGGGCGAGACGCATCGGCGCCTTCAGGGTGGCGTGGAAGCCGTAGCGGCGGGGGGATTCGGTCACGCCGGCGAGGTCGGCCAGCCCGTCGGGGCGGGGGATCTCGGCGCCAGTATGGTTGTCGGTGCCGAGCACGGCATTGCCGAAGCGGGCGAGGTCCGACCCGGGCTTCGGCGTGAAGTAGAGGGCGTAGCGAGGGGGGCCGGTCACGCGGTTCTCCTTGTTCCGCGTGATTCAGCACGGGGGCATGACTGAACGGTGACGGTGGCGCGCATGGACCCCCTCTGCGCAGGGCTGTCCGGGGAAAGAAGGCGGCGCGGGTTTCCCCTCTCCCCGACAGATCCCGGGCTTGCCCGGGATCTGCAAGCGAGGGACGAAGTCGGGCAAGCCCGACTTCTCGCGGGGAGAGGGCTGTGTTCCCGTTCAGGGAACGCAGCAAGTGGAGGCGCAGCCGAAGCGAGGGTGAGGGGGTCTCGACGAGTGAGGCTCCTCCGGAAACACCCCCTCACCCCCGCCCTTCGGGCTCCCTGAGCCCCTTCGGAGCTCAGGCCTCTCCCCGCCCGCGGGGAGAGGAGACTATCCGCGCCACGGCTTTCCCCGGATAGCCCTGCCTTTGCGGGGGAGGAAGAGATCCACGCTCGTTACGCCGGCGCCATCTCCCGCACCGGCCGGCGCCAGCGTGCCGGGCCGTCGTGGTGGACGGACGTGCCGGCGGCGTCGACCGCGACCGTCACCGGCATGTCCTCGACGACGAATTCGTGGATCGCCTCCATGCCGAGATCGGCGAAGGCGAGCACCCGCGCCGCCTTGATCGCCTTCGACACGAGGTAGGCCGCGCCGCCCACCGCGATCAGGTAGGCCGCGCCGTGGCGGGCGATGGTCTCGACGGCCGCCGGGCCCCGCTCGGCCTTGCCGACCATGACGAGGAGGCCGGTCTGCGACAGGATCGGCTCCAGGAACTTGTCCATGCGGGTGGCGGTGGTGGGGCCGGCGGGCCCCACCGCCTCGTCGCCGACGGCATCGACCGGGCCCACGTAGTAGATCGCCCGGTCGCGCAGATCGACCGGCAGCGGCTCGCCCGCCTCCAGCATCCGGGTCAGGCGCAAATGCGCCGCGTCGCGCCCGGTGAGCAGGCGGCCCGACAGGAGCAGGGTCTCGCCCGCGCGCCAGGTCGCCACCTCCTCGCGGGTGAGCCGGTCGAGGTCGACCCGCCGTCCGGCGGCGGTGGCAACGCTGATGTCCTGCGGCCAGAGGTCGAGGGAGGGCGGGGTGAAGACGGCCGGCCCGCTGCCGTCGAGGGTGAAATGGGCGTGCCGGTCGGCGGCGCATTGCGGAATCAGGCCGACCGGGAGCGAGGCGGCGTGGACCGGGAAGGTCTTCAGCTTCACATCCAACACGGTGGTGAGGCCGCCGAGCCCCTGCGCGCCGATGCCGAGCGCGTTGACCCGCTCGAAGATCTCGAGCCGCAGTTCCTCCTCCTTGGAGGACGGGCCGCGGGCGCGGATCTGCGGCAGGTCGATGGGGTCGAGAAGCGAGAGCTTGGCGAGCGTCATCGCCTTCTCGGGCGAGCCGCCGACGCCGAGGCCGAGCATGCCCGGCGGGCACCAGCCGGCGCCCAGCGTCTCGACGGTGCGCACCACCCAGTCGGCGACCGAGTCGCTCGGGTTGAGGGCGGCGAACTTCGCCTTGTTCTCCGAGCCGCCGCCCTTGGCCGCGACATGGACCTCGACCGTCTCGCCCGCCACCATCTCGACGTGGAGCATGGCGGGCGCGTTGTCGCCGGTGTTGCGGCGGCCGAACAGCGGCTCGGAGACGACGGAGGCGCGCAGCGGGTTGCGCTCCTCGCGCCAGGCCCGGCGCACGCCCTCGTCGACGATCTCCTGGAGCGAGCGGTTCGAGACGATGCGGGCGCCGAGCCCGACCTTCATGAACACTTGAGCCGTGCCGGTATCCTGGCAGATCGGCCGCCGGCCGAAGGCGGCCATGCGGGAATTGACCAGGATCTGCGCCATGGCGTCCCGCGCCGCCGGGCTCTCCTCGCGCCGCCAGGCGTCGGCGAGGTTCTCGATGTAGTCGGCCGGGTGATAGTACGAGATGAATTGCAGGGCGTCGGCGATGGAGGCGACCAAGTCGTCTTCGCGAATGGTGGCCATGGTGGTCCTCCCGAGGATGTTCTACGTCGCTGATGTTCGCAGAATAGGCCGGACACAGCACGGCGTCATCCCGGGGCCGCGATAGCGGAACCCGGGATCCATAACCGCTGACGATGCCGGATGAAGAGGTGCGCGTTCCGACATCTTCTGGAACGTCGGCGGTTATGGATCCCGGGTTCTCGTCTTCGACGAGCCCCGGGATGACGTCGAGAGATCTGGAGAGGGCCGAATGCCCTCACCCCTACGCGGCGAATTCCCGCCGGATCGCCTCGCTGTGCTCGCCGATCCCCGGCACCCGCCCCAAGACCGGCGCCTGCCCGTTGCGGAGCGCCGGCGGCGCGACGATCGAGGCCGGGCCGGCATGGGTCTCGACCGTCACTCGTCGCAGCGCCGGATGCGAGACCAAGTCGGCGAGGCCGTTGACGAAGCCGAAAGCCGTGCCGGCCTCGCGCAGCCGCGCCGCCGCCTCGTCGCGGCTGAGGTCCGAGAAGACCCGCGCCACCACGGCATCGACCTCGGGGCGGTTCGCCACCCGGGCGTTGTTGCTCTCGAACCCCTCCCGCGATGGCAGGTCGGGCTGGCGCAGGAACCCGGCGCAGAACTTGGCCCATTCGCGCTCGTTCTGGATCGAGATCAGCACCAGGGCCCCGTCCCGGGTCGGGAAGGCGCCGTAGGGGCAGATCGACGGGTGGGCGAGGCCGACCCGCTGCGGCGCCCGGCCGGTGCCCTCGAAGTAGAGCAGCGGCACGTTCATCCAGTCGGCCATGCCGTCGAACAGGCTGACCTCGAGCTTCGCCCCCTCGCCGGTGATGCCCCGGGCGATCAGCGCCTCCAGCACGGCGGAATGGGCCGCCATGCCGCAGGCGATGTCGCAGACCGACACCCCGACCCGGCCGGGGCCGGCCGGGTGGCCGGTGATCTCGGCGAGCCCGCTCTCGGCCTGGACCAGGAGGTCGTAGGCCTTCATGTCCGAGTAGGCATGGCCGGAGCCGTAGCCGGTGACGTCCACGGTGATGAGCCGCGGATAGCGCGCCCGCAGGTCGTCCGAGCCGAACCCGGCGCGGGCGGCGGCCCCCGGCGCCAGGTTCTGGATGAACACGTCGGCCTTCGCGAGGACGGCGTGCAGGAGTTTCGCGTCGCCCGGGTCCTTGATGTCGGCGACCAGGCTCTCCTTGCCGCGGTTGAGCCAGACGAAGTAGCTCGCCAGGCCGTTCACCGAGGCGTCGTAGCCGCGGGCGAAGTCGCCCTCCGGCCGCTCGATCTTGATGACGCGGGCGCCCGCGTCGGCGAGGCGCGAGGAGCAGTAGGGGGCCGCCACCGCCTGCTCCAGCGCCACCACGGTCAGGCCGGTCAGCGGCCGGACACCACTCCCCGCTGCCATCGCCTCAGACCCCGTGCTTGATCGCGATCATCTTCATCGAGCCGAAGCCGTAGAGCGCCTCGAAGCCCTTCTCGCGGCCGTGGCCCGAGCCCTTCACGCCGCCGAAGGGCAGCTCGACGCCGCCGCCTGCGCCGTAATTGTTGACGAAGACCTGGCCCGACTTGATGCCCTTCGACAGGCGCAGCGCCTTGCCGAGGTCCGAGGTCCAGATGCCGGCCGCGAGCCCGTACTCGGTGCCGTTCGCGACCTTCAGCGCCTCGGCCTCGTCGCGCACGCGGATCGCCACCAGGACGGGCCCGAAAATCTCTTCCTGGGCGAGGCGGTGGTCCGGCGGCACGTCGCCGATCAGGGTCGGGCGGACGTAGTAGCCGTCACCCGGCACGTTGGTGCCGAGCTCGCCTTCGGCCAGGATGGTCAGGCCGTCGCGGCGGGCGAGGTCGATGTAGCCCTGCACCCGCTCGCACTGCTTGGCGTTGACGACCGGGCCGAGGTCGAGGTCCTGCTCGCCCGAGCCGACGCGCAGGTCCTTGAAGCGCTTGGCGAGATCGGCGACGAAGCTGTCGTAGATCTTATCCTCGATCACCACCCGCGAACCCGCCGAGCAGGTCTGGCCGGCATTCTGGGTGATCGCCTTGACGATCACATTGCCGGCCTCGGACAGGTCGGCATCCGCGAAGACGACCTGGGGCGACTTGCCGCCGAGTTCGAGCGTGACCGGAATCGTGTTCTTGGCCGCCGCGGTCTGGATCAGCGTGCCGACCTCGCGCGAGCCGGTGAAGCTGATGTGGTGGATGCCCTTGTGCGAGGCCAGAGCCGCGCCCGCCTCCTCGCCGAGGCCCGTCACCACGTTGAGGCTGCCGGCCGGGAAGCCGGCTTCCGCCACGAGCTTGGCGAGGTGGAGCGCCGAGAGCGAGGTGTCCTCGGCGGGCTTGAGCACGACCGCGTTGCCCATGGCGAGCGCCGGGGCGACCGAGCGGCCGGTCATCTGGAGCGGATAGTTCCACGGCACGATCACGCCGACGACGCCGTGCGGCTCGTAGACGGTCATGACGGTGAAGCCGTTCTGGAACGGGATCGTGTCGCCGTGCACCTTGTCGGCGGCGCCGCCGTAATACTCGAAGTAGCGGGCGCAGACCTGGGCGTCGTTGCGGGCGAGCGTCAGCGGCTTGCCGACATCCTCGCTCTCCATCTTGGCCAGGATCTCGGCGTCGCGGCGGATCAGCTCGGCGAGCTTGAGCAGCAGGCGGCCGCGGGAGGCGGCGTCGAGGCGGCCCCACTCGCCGTCCATGGCGGCGTGGCCGGCCTTGACGGCGTCGTCGATCTCCTTGGCGCCGCCGCGGGCGATGCGGGCCATCTCCTGGCCGTGCGACGGGTTGACGACCGGCAGGGTCGCCTCGCTGCCGGTCCAGGTGCCGCCGATGAAATGCTGATGGGCGTTCATGCTTCAACCTCCCGTGGCGACCGGCTCCCCTGGCGGCAGCCGGCCAACTCTTGGGCGCGGTGTTACCGCGCCGGGAGGTCGTAATCCAATATCATCGACGCGTGCACGCGATAGAATCGCGATATGGCGCCGGGCGTCACCGGCGGCGCTGCACCGCGAGAGTCTGACGGGCGATCTCGGCGGCGAGCGGGATCTCGTCGATCGGCGTCTCGTCCAGGAAAGCGCGGGCGACGAGGGCGAGGTCGATCCAGGCCTCGGCCGCCGGCATCTTGCGCCGGCCGCGGCCGACCTTGGCCGGCGCGCCCACCCCGCCCGTCTCCGCCCCGCCAATCTC